>JAGACC010000124.1 GCA_017614295.1 Treponema sp. | reverse complement strand
TTACATCACTTTTGGGAATATGACAACTGCTTCTTTGACGGGTGGTGGAAAATCAAGTGTAATTCGCTGTGTCATTCCGAACGCTGCGCCACTTTTTGGACAGTCCCGTAAATCCAGAAAAAAAGCGTGGAGGCGTTTTTTCCGGGTCATACGCCCGATTGGAAGGGTTGCGCAGCAAGACCGCCGTATGGCGGGCCGGAGCGATAGCGTAGCCCTGGAAAGCGGGTGACGCAAAGCAATATTCGGTCGAGTTAGCCAAAGGGTGAATGGTAGAGGGGAAAAAGTTACCGTCCAAATTTTAATGGGTAAGAATGTAATACTTAAAGTCCCTTTCGTTAAGCGGTTTTGAATAGTAGTAGCCCTGGGCAACGTTACAGCCTACGCTACGCAGAAGTTCAACGTGCTTTTCCGTTTCTACGCCTTCGCAAACAGTAAGCTTTCCAAGGTTGTGCACCATTTTTATCATGGAAGTAAGGACTATGCGGCTTGCCTGTGAGTATTCCGCGTGGTGCAGGAAGCGCTGGTCAAACTTGATTATGTCCACAGGGATTTCCGACAGCATGTTGAGCGAAGAAGATCCCGAACCAAAGTCGTCCATGCTAACCTTAAAGTCTTCGCGGTGGAGGCGTTCAATAAAGTCTTTTATAAAGTCGTCGTTTGCACCGGCAAAGCGTTCTTCTATTTCCAGCTCGATGTAGCGCTTGGGAATACCGTACTTTGCAACGAGTGAGTTTAGGTTTTCTATGAATGCCTTGAGGTTGTAGTTAAGGCGAGAGATGTTTAGCGAGATTGGAACCAGGGGCACGTTTTCTGACATGAGGCGGTTCATGTACTTAAATACTGTTTCGTAGACGTAGTTGTCCAGTTTGCCCACAAGTCCGTTCTTTTCCAGTACTGGAATAAAGCGGTCCGGCGGTACGAGTCCATCCTTGCTTCTCCAGCGCACAAGGGCTTCCGCTCCGCAGATTGTCTGCTTGTCCAGGCAGGTCTTGGGCTGGTAGTAAACCATGAATTCTTCGTTCCTGAGGGCTTCTTCTATGTTGTTTTCTATGAATTCTTCGTTTTCGCGCTGAGCCTTGAGCTGTTCGTTGTAGACGGAGAAGTTTTCCACCATGCTGTCGTGGTTGCTCTTTCTTGCGTAACCGGCGCGGCTTATAAGAATCTTTAGGGATTCGCTTCCGTCGCTTACGGCGTTTCCGCTCTTTATTACAAGGTGGATGTTTTCGCTCTTGCCGATCATGTCCTGCATGAGGGAGATTTCGCTTTCCATGTTGTTTAGGCAGCTGGACTCTTTGTCTTGAATCCTTTGGAAGATGTAGAAATTGTCTGCATATCCGCGGCCAAGAACTGTGTCTTTATGCTTTCCGTAGCACTGCATTATCTGCTTTGCAATGGAAATAAGGATTTTGTCTCCCTTTTCCGTACCGTAGATGCGGTTTATAAAGGAGAAGTCGCGTACGTTAAGTTCCGTAAGAAGGAAGTTGCCTTTCTTGTAGCGCAGCATTTTTCCCGTTGCCTTTTCAAAGCCGTTTAGCGAGTGGATTCTGGTAAGGTCGTCGTATTCCATGCGGTGGCGCAGCTTTCTGATATGGTAGATTACCACAAAAAGCACGCAGATTACAAAGAGGATAAGGATTCCCGAAAGGGATGAAATCATTATGCTTCTGTTCCTCTGCCTGGAAAGCAAATCCCTCGCGTACAAAGCCTGCTGTTCCGAAAGCTTGTTGTAGTAGTTGTAGGGGAACTGGGCAAATGCTCTGTTTAGTATGCTTATCATAACGTCCGGCCGGTCAAGGGAGACGTAGATGCACATTGGAACGTCGTAAACCGCTTTCTGCTGCTTTTGTAAAGACTTGAACCTTCCAAGCTTAAAGAGGTGGTCAAGGTATGTGTGGTTGATTATTGCAGCGTTGCATTTACCGGTGGCAACAGCCCTAAGGCACTCTTCCACGCTCTTCATTGGCTTTGCGTCAAAGGAAATGAACCTTTCGCGGAAGAAGGGCACTATGTTCATCATGTCCTGGGGAATGGCTATTGTTTCCGTAGTCTTTACGCCCTGCTTTCTCTGTAGGGAAGTGGTAAATTCTTCTATTGTATGGCCTGGGCCGCATATAAGGACCGCATTTACGCTATAGAAAGCATTTGTGCAGCGTAAGCCCATGCCTCCCTTTTTGCTGTCCGAAGTTACCGGCTGCGGAATTTCTGAAATTCCCGGTAAGAATTCAGTGTTGTCTGGTCTTTTTACGGAGTCAACCACAAATTCCATTCCGGAAATAGAAGAAACCTTCTTCCAGAATTCGTTCTTTACGTTAAGAAGTTCCGTAAGGTCGTCGCCAATGTTGTTTTCCAGAACGTGAACCGGCGAATGTTCCTTTATGTAGACAATTTCCTGCTCGGAAGGGTTACCCAGGTAGAAAGCCTGACCCCTGTTTGGACCTGCCATCATGGTTGCAAAGCGGAGCGGGTCTTCCCTTAGGATTTCCGAAACTCCCTTGTCCAAAGCCTGTATTATTCCCTTGTCCTTGCTTGCAAAGAAAACGCTGTATTCACCAAGCTTTTGTATGATTTTCTGCTCTTCAACAGGGAATGAAAGTGTTTGCGTACATGCCTCAATTCCGTTCTTGATGAATTCTTCTTCTATATAACGCTCTAGCGGTAAAAGCACAACCCTTAGGTTAAGGCCGTTCTTTGCGGAAAAAGTTTCCAGAAGCTTCTGCTGGAAGGGGGAGTCGGGGCTTGCGCTTGCTGTTGCACCGGCCATTTTGTGAAGGTTGGCGTTGTTGAATGCGCTTTCCTTGTAGCTTTCCACAAGAAGTATGTGCTTGGTAACGGAGGGAATGCTGCTGTAGAAAAGCTTTGCGGAAGGATCCTGCTCTGTTACGTCAAAAATTAGGTCCAGCTTACCTTCGCGGAGAAGCTTAAGGGCTGCCTCGTTTGCTTCCGTAGCGGAATTTGCATAGCCCAAGTCCACAAATTCGTACTGCCAGTCGCACCTTTCTGCAAGCAGGGTAAGGTAGTCCGAATAGTACAGCCTTATGGAACGGGGCGGGTCATTTGACAAAAATTTATAGGTTTCCAGCGATGGAACTCGTATCGTTCTTGCGGATACGGTTGCAGAAGAGAAAATTGTTAAGCCTAGAACAAGGCACCGGGCAAAAGCCTTTAGCGCAAAAGAAAACTGTTTCACTGTAAAAAATTCACTTTTATTAATATATTTACTATTGTAATGCTGATTTTGCATTTGGGAAAGTGGAATTTTGGAAATTTATGTCAAATATCAACGATTTTTTTCATTTTACTGACTTTGGGGATGTGCTTTTGTATGCTCTACCAGTCATTTTTTTGCTAACTCGACCGAATCTTGCTTTGCGCACCGCCCTTGGCCTATTCGGCTCATAACGCTTGCGCGGTACTGGAAGGTTGCAAGCAACCCGGGCTCCATGGCGGCGTAGGTTGCTGGTGTTTTTCCGCACCCTTGACTAAGCTCCCACAATGTTTATAATATAACTCACGAAGGGACGTTGAAGTTTATTATTTCGCGTCTCTTTTTGTTTTTTTAAATACGGAGGATAAAATGAAAAAGATCTTTGGAACGTTACTTGCTTCCTGCGCTGTACTGGCACTTGCTTTTGCCTTGACCTCATGCAACA
>JAGACC010000123.1 GCA_017614295.1 Treponema sp. | reverse complement strand
TTTTTACCCGCTTTCCAGGGTTCCGGCTTTCGCCTCCATTCCTACGGAACGGCTTCGCCGCCCTTCCAATCGGGGCTAGGCTTTTTATGCAAAACCCCGATACATACGTTTCTGGTCCTAAAAAAAATCCTTTACATAGCCTTTATATGCTGATAAAATACCTGTTATGGATGAGCAGACAACAGAAAGTGTTATTCAGCATAAGTGTCCGGGATGTGGAGCTCCTATTTCCTACTCCCCAGGTGACAAGGCCGTTGTATGTAAATACTGTGGCGGTAAATTTGATGTTTCAGAGATAAAAGATAGCGAAGATTCCGGTGCGGATTCCAAAAAACAGTTTGACTGGGGCGACTACAAAAAGAATCTTTCCAAAGATAGGCTTAAAGGTACGGTTTCATACGAATGCAGTTCATGCGGAGCTGTTATCGAAACTCCAAGCACAACGATGGCTACGACATGCCCCTATTGTAACAACAATATCGTCCTAAAAAAATCAAGCACTGGCGGTCTTAAGCCAAACCTTATCATTCCATTTAAAATTACCAAAGCTCAGGCAAACGGCATCTTAAAGAAGATTGCTTCAAAAAAGAAGAAGTTGCCCTTCAGATACTTTAACTCATACAGGATTGGAGACATACAGGGAGTTTATGTTCCCTACTGGCTCTTTTCCAGCAAAATCGAAGGCGGCATAACATTTAGGTGTGAAAACTCAAAAGTTACCACGACTAGTTCAAGCAGAAGAACCACAACAAGAGTCTATTCCGTCATGCGGTCCGGTAATCTAAAAATAGAACGTCTTCCTGTTGACGCTAGCGTAAAGCTTGACAACGAGATGATGGATGCCATAGAGCCGTTCGAATATTCAGATATTTTGGATTTTGACAGCAAATATCTTGCCGGTTTTTTTGCAGACAGGTTTGACAGTCCGCCGGATTCGGAGCTTCCCCGCGCAGAAGATTTTATGATGGACGCTGCGGAATTAGAATTTGGCGCTACGGTAACTGGATATGGATCTAACGAGGTAACTCAGAACGACTTAAAGATTCTTGATCCCAAGGTGGAATACGCGCTTTTCCCGGTATGGCTTTTGACCTGCCGCTACGAAGGCAAGGACTACCAATACGCCATAAACGGACAGACAGGAAAACTTACCGGTGAATTTCCGGTTTCCGATAAAAAAGGCGGTGGCATATTTGCTTCGTCTTTTTTAGCTTTCTTGCCTATTTTCTATTTGATTCTGCTTTTTATACAAATCTTTTTTTAGGACACGCCTCATGAAACACATAAAGATTCTTATTGCCCTTCTTATTTTCCAGCCTTTCTGCCGCTTTTTGCACAGGAAAATGACCCGTCAAAAAAAGTCCGCATAAGAGACTCCGTTGGCTGCATAGCAGAAGCAGACTTTGAAAAGCTAAACGACAAGCTTTGCAGCGCATCTGAGGCCTTTAAGTTTGACTTTGTGGTCTGCATAGAAAAAGAATATGACCAGACGGCAGGCTCTTTCTGTGATGAATTCATAAAGGAAAAGGGCTTTGGCTACGGCTCCAACAAAAACGCCTTTGTACTGCTTATAGGAACGGAAAAAGACTTTATTTACGTAAAAGGCTACGGTGCTGGCGAAAAGATTTTTACCAAGGCAGAGAAAGAAAATCTCATAGCTTCAATGAGGGAACGCAGGGAAAAAGGCGGGGATTGGCTTTCGTGTATTTATAACTGCTTAAGCAAGGTATTGCCAGTTCTAAATGAAAACAAAGAAATCCGCTCTGAATATGCGGACGGAAATGCGGTTGAGACCCCAGAAAACAAGTACCTGTACCAGTGGTATGAATGGTATCCCGAAGACCTAAAGTCTTTTGAGGACTTCCATAATGAGAGGATTAGCCGTGTAATCGATGATGCGCATATCTTCAGCAAAGAAGAAATAGAGGCTATGAAGGAGCGCATAAAGAAAATTCAGGACGAAAATGGCTTTGACCTTGTTGTTTATACGGACACCAAAACTTATGGGCAAAGGGGCTTAAAGGCGGCAGACTTCCATCATTTTAACGGCTATGGTTTTGGTGATGATTTTTCCGGCACGGTGCTTTTTATCTGTATGCAGGAAAACCAACGCTACTGGTGGACTGCAGCTACAGGAAAATGCCAGGGAATATATACAGAGAAAGTCATAAACGCAATTGACGACAATCTTGAGCCTTTCATGAAGGATGGAAAATACGGAGAGGGAGTCATTGGCTATTTGGACGATGTATACGACCTCTACAAGACTCCGGACTGGTACCCCAAGGATGTAGACAGCTTTGTTCCCTTTAGGGCGCAAAACAAGACTTACTGCGTTGACCAGATAGGTATTTTTACAGCGGAGCAGAAAGCGGAGATAGAAAAACAGGCGGCAGAAATTTCTTCCAGGTACGGAACAGATTTTGTTGTGCTTACCATGGACAAAGCATACAGAGCCGGAAACATGGCTAGCTACGCAAGGGACTTTGCAAAATACAAGGGCTACGGTGCTGGCGAAAATGGAGATGCCTTAATCCTTTGCATAAAAGTTAACGGCAAGGGCACGTGGGCAAGCCTTGTTTCCACACTTTCCCAAGAAGATCGCGCTTGCTACAAGGACAAAAACCTTACCAACATACTGGGACACATAAGGCCAAAGCTTCATAGGGGGCAGCAGTACAATGCTGTAATTAAAGCCCTTTCTTATGCGGAAAAACTTTACACAAAGGGAAAAGTCTGGCACGAGATACATTTTATCTGGCCAATTTGGGTTTCTATTCTTCTGGCTCTTGTTGCGGCCTACTATGTTTATTTTTATGCCTACTTAGACTCTTCTGTAGACATGAAACCCATAAAAGACAGCAAAAACCCCGACCGTTATTACGTTGACGGCAGCCTTGAATTGAAAAATGAAAAAGAAAAATTCATAAAGTCCTATACAGAAACGGAGGTGTTTGAAAGGGAAAGGTATTCTTCACATTCCTCTGGTTCAAGTTCGGGCAGCAGCGGACGCTCTTCCTATTCTTCAAATTATTCGTCATCCGGTGGAAGGTCTTACAGCGGTGGTGGTAGAAGCTTCTAGTTCTCTGTGTATTAGCCAGAAAGCAAAAAAAAGCACGGCAGGCACTGGAGGGGACCGCCAAGGGCGGGTTGCCGATAGGCAATGAAGGCGAAAGCCGGAACCCCGCAAGCGCCACAGTATAGGGGCTTTTGGCAGCGTAAAAAGTTTATGGATTTCAAAAAGAAGTGCCGCAAAATAAAAATGTACAAGCTCCCTGTCGCCTGTTTGACAAATGTTAATTTATGCTTATAATAGTAGAATAACCGTAACGCAGGAGTTTTGTTTCGTATGGGTGAAAAAACTTTTTCTGACATTGTAATTTTGGCTGGAGGCATTGGTGAGCGTCTTTGGCCAGCTTCTGTACCGGAAAACCCCAAGCAGTTCCTGTCTGTTGACGGCAATTTTTCTTTTTTGCAGTCTTCCATTCAAAGGGCTTTGGCACTTGAGCCTGAGGGAAAGATTCTTGTTATTACCAGGAGTAGCCTTGTAAAAGGTGTAGCAGAACAGTGCGTGTCTCTGGCGGAAAAATCTTCCCAAAAAGATAAAGATAAAATTTTTAAGGATTTGATTATTGTTGCAGAGCCTAAGCCTCGTCATACTTGCGCTCCCCTGGTTCTTGCCTGCAAAATGCTTAAATTTTTTGATTCTTCTGCCCATACAATCCTTACCCTTGCAAGCGACCACATTATTTCCCCGCTTCAAAGCTTTTTGGACGACTGCGCTAAGGCTTCCAAGGCTGCGCGTAAGGGATATTTTGTATGCTATGCCATTCCACCGTCTTCTCCTGCTACCGGTTACGGCTATATAAAGGCTGGTTCAGGGCTTGAGGGTATTGAAAACGTAGCAAATATAGATAATTTTAAGGAAAAACCTGACTTGGAGACCGCAAAGCAGTATCTTAAGGAAGGCTGCTATTATTGGAACAGCGGTATGTTTGCCTTTACGGATGATTTTTTCTTGAACGAGGTTAAGAAGTGCGAACCTTCCGTCTGGCAAGCTTTTGAAAACTTTGCAGCAGGTTCTTTGCCGGAAGAAAACAAGGTCTTGGGCATAAATTGCATAGAAAATTGGCAGCTTATGAACGAATCCTATGAAAAGACCCCGTCCATTGCCGTTGACAATGCTGTTGCGGAGAGAACTGACCGTGCTGCGGCTGTTATGGCTTCTTTTAACTGGGATGATGTTGGCAGCTGGGATTCTTTTGAGAAGTATGCCGGTAAAAATGACGATAAAAAGGTTATAAGCATAGAAGGGACTAATAATTTTGTCTACTCGGATTTGCCTGTTGCTTTTTGCGGCGTAAGTGACCTTGCGGTTGTCGTAAAGAACGGAAAGGTTCTTGTTATGAAGAAAGGTTCCGGTGATTTTATGCGGGATGTCGTAAAAATGGCAAAATCTGCTTTTGAAGGTTAGGAAATATGCAGGCCAATAGCTGGGAATTATTCATAAATCTTACACTGCTCTTTGTAAAGCAAAACCATATTGTCTGGTTGCTTTGCGCGCTTGCATTTATGATTTGTGCAGTTTTGATTCCAATAATAATATTTATATGCAACAAGAGAAAGTGGTATGACAGCCTGGACGAAAGGAAAATTCACAGTGGCAACATACCTCGTCTTGGAAGCATTGGCTTTGTGACAGGATTCGTTGTTTCTGCGATAATATATGTAATCATAAAGGATGATGCGGCTTCTTCTTTTATTCCCTTTGTTGTGGCGGGATTCATCATCTTCCTCTTTGGCATAATTGATGATTTTATGAATCTTAGGGCTTTGTACAAGCTTTTTGTACAGATTATTGCTGCCTGCATAATTGTTTTTACCAACCACCGCTTTTTGTGCATAGGAACTTTTGTAATCCCCACTCCCTTTAGCTGGCTTCTTACACTTGGCTGGATAATTGGAGTAATCAATTCCTTCAACCTTATAGACGGTATTGACGGTCTTTGCGGAGGGCTTTCTTCTCTAATAGCTTTTACCTGTGCTGTAATTTATGCAAGAAATGCACCACATTCTGCAACAATATGCCTTTTCTTGGTTGCAAGTCTCTTTGGATTCCTTCTTTACAACAAGCCCAAGGCAAAAATCTTTATGGGTGACGGTGGAAGCCAGTTCCTTGGTTTTATGATTGCAGCCCTGCCCCTTTACAGGTCAAGCGTGAATTTTGAGTACAATAAATTTCTTGTAATGCTGAACCTTGTTGCCATTCCTACAATTGACTGCATTGCGGCTATAATCCGCAGGCTAAGGGAGCACAGGGGAATTATGACTCCTGACAGGGCACACATACACCACAAGCTTATGAACATGGGCTTTAACTCCACGCAGGTTCTTATCATTCTGCTTTTTGTACAGTCCCTTATCTGCGCTTCTTGCTGTATAGCTTTGTATCTTCAGGGAACTTCCGCATTGATTATGCTTCTTGCCAACTATGCCTTTATAATAGTTCTTTTTTCTACCGTCCATTACCTTAACCGCCGTGCCTTGGCAGCAAAGAACAAGACGGAGACGATTGTTTCGTAACTTAATTGACTATATGGGTAAAACAAACTATAATACCCTTCTATGAATAGAAGATTAATTACCTCCGCATTACCTTACGTAAACAATATTCCCCATCTGGGAAATTTGATCCAGATGCTTAGCGCAGACGTTTTTGCACGCTTTTGCCGCAGCCGAGGTTATGAGACCATGTATGTCTGCGGAACCGATGAATACGGTACTGCAACAGAGACAAGGGCTATCGAAGAAAAAAAGACTCCCCGTGAACTTTGCGACTATTACTTTAATCAGCATGATGAAATATACAAGTGGTTCTGCATAGCATTTGACAAATTTGGACGCACATCCAACGAACAGTGTACGGAAATAACCCAGCAGATATTTCTTGACCTGGACAAAAATGGCTTTATAAAGGAGCATACTAACAAGCAGCTCTTCTGTACACACTGCAATATGTTCCTTGCTGACCGTTTTGTACGCGGAACCTGTCCAAAGTGTGGCTACGAAGATGCCCGCGGTGACCAGTGCGAAAAGTGCGGCTCCCTCCTTGATCCTGTTGAACTAAAGGAACCAAGGTGCTCAACCTGCTCCAACACTCCAGAAGTTCGCGAGACAAAGCACCTCTACATTGACCTTCCTGCAATCAGCCAGAACCTTGACAAATGGATGATAAAGGCTAGCCAGGACGGACGCTGGTCGGAAAACGCTGTAAACATTACAAAGGCATGGATACGCGACGGTCTTAACGAAAGGGCCATTACCCGCGACTTAAAGTGGGGAATTCCTGTTCCAAAGCCAGGATACGAGAACAAGGTTTTCTACGTATGGTTTGACGCTCCTATTGGCTACATTTCAATTACCAAGCAGCTTGCAGATGAGCTTAAGGCAGCCGGTAAGCCTTCTTTTGACTACAAGAGCTGGTGGCTCCCAGAAGAAAGCGAAGAAGCAAAGGGTAAGTCCCAGGTTGATTTATTCCAGTTCATAGGAAAAGACAATATTCCATTCCACACAGTTGTTTTCCCCTGCAGCCTTATCGGTTCCGGCCACAACTGGACAAAGCTCTACCACATGTCGTCAACAGAATACCTTAATTACGAGGACGGAAAGTTCTCCAAGAGCAAGGGTGTTGGCGTATTTGGAAGCGATGCAAAGGAAAGCGGCATAAAGGCAGATGCGTGGAGGTTCTACATCTTCTACAACCGCCCGGAAAAGCAGGACTACCAGTTTACATGGAAGGAATTCCGCGAAAAATACAACGGAGAGCTTATTGGTAACTTGGGCAACCTTGTTAACCGCACTCTTTTGTTCGTAACCAAATACTATGAGGGTAAGATTCCCGATGCTCCTGTAGACGAAGAAATGTGGGCAAAAATCCGTGACTTGGAAGCAAAAATCACTGAAAACCTTGAATGGGCAAATCTAAAGGATGCATTCCACCAGATTTTCCAGATTTCAGACATTGGTAACAAGGCTTTCCAGGACGGCGAACCATGGAAGACCCGTACAGAAGACCCGGAAAAGGCAGCAAAGCTTATTCACAACCTTTGCTACATGATAAAAGACCTTATGATTATGGCCCACCCCTACATGCCTCAGTTTACGGAGACAATCCTTTCTTACCTTGGCTGTAAGATAAACGAACCAAAGTATGGAGAGGAAGCTGTTAGCGGAGGCTTGAACTGGAGCAACCTTGGACAGACAGAAGGCCTTACTTCCGTAGGTTCAACTGCGGTTTACTTTACCCCGCTCGACCAGAAGTCAGCAGATGCTTTCCGCGAAAAATATGCAGGAAGCCAGAAAGACCGCAAGCAGAATGAAAAGCCTAAGGCAAAGAAGCAGAAGAAAGAGACTCTTGAGCTTGCAGCAGACCAGGCCGCCTTCTTTAATGAAAAGATAGAGCTTAAGGTTGCAAAGATAACTAAAGTGGAAAACAATCCGGAAGGAGAAAAGCTTTACATTGAGCACCTTGACGACGGAAGCGGAACAGACCGCATAATCCAGTCAGGTCTTAGGGAATACCTTAAGCCGGAAGAACTCCTTGGAAAGCATATAATCCTTGCTGCAAACCTTGCTCCCCGTACTATGCGCGGTGTAGAAAGCCACGGAATGCTTCTTGCAGCCGACTATACAGATGAAAATGGAAAGGCTTGCGTAGAACCTCTTGAAGCTCCTTGGGCTGCTCCCGGAACAAAGGTAATCCTTGAGGGAGCCTCAGAAGCAGACGTAAAACCAGAACAGATTTCTGCTGATGATTTCTTTAAGGTTCAGATCAATGTGGTTGACGGAAGCGTTCAGATTGCAGGAAAAAAGCTTACCGCAAAGGGAAAGGCTCTGGAAACTGTGCATGCAAAGAACGGCGGAGTAAACTAATTTTATGATGCCCCTAAGATTTTTGCAGACTGAATTCTGGGCCTCTTTTAAGGGGGAACACGGATGGAAGCCCTACTACTTTAAGGCAGAAGGTTCTTCCTACACCCCCATTAATTCCCAAAGCGAAATTCCTTCGGATGAATTGGGCTCAGAAAAAGTGCTGACTGTTCTTGTAAGGCAGTTTTCGCTTAAGGTAAAGAAATTCAGCATAGCCTATGTTCCTATGGCTCCTGAATACCCTGCGGCAGAAGACAAGTTTTCTGTTCAAAAGGAATTCCTTTCTTCTCTTGATGCAATAGCAAAAGCAGTAAAGCCTTACCTTCCCAAAAACACAATATGCGTTCGCTTTGATCCAGCCCTTGATTTTGAAAGCTGCGAAGAGAGGGACGAATGGAACAAGAAAGCGGATTGCATTTGCAAAGGAATCAATGTAAAGAGAGCACCAGTTGCAATTCAGCCGCCGGACACGACAATTCTTTCGCTTGAAAAGACGGAAGATGAAATTCTTGGCGCAATGAAGAGCAAGTGGCGCTACAATATTAGGTTGGCCGCAAAAAAAGACGTTAAGGTAACAAGACACTTTGCAACAGATTCTGACTTTGAAGCAGCCTTTGACCAGTTCTATTCCCTCTTTGAACAGACCAGTAAGCGTGACGGGGTAAGCTTCCACAACAAGTCTTATTACATTGATTTGCTTAAGCGCGGATGCCCCTCTTCCGAAAAAAGGCCTCTGATCAGCTTGTACCTTGCAAAACATGAAGACGACTACCTTGCGGGAATAATAACCCTTTTCTGCCCCAGGGAAGCTGTCTACCTTTACGGAGCGAGCGGAAACATAAAGAGGAACCTTATGCCTGCCTACCTCTTGCAGTGGACAGCTATTCAGGATGCAAAGAATGCCGGATGCCCAGTCTACGACTTTTACGGAATGCCTCCTGCTGCAGACGAAAAGCACCCAATGCACGGGCTTTACCTCTTTAAGACAGGCTTTGGCGGAGCAATAGTCCACAGACCCGGAAGCTATGACGTAAAGCTTTTGTCCGCATACAATTTGTACATTGCCGCAGAAAGTCTAAGGGCTTGGTGGCACAAAAAGGCTCTTAAGAAACTTCACGGAAGATAGAAAATCTTAAAAACCGTTCTTTTTCTTTTGTGATATTATGCTAAGGTTTATTGTTTTTTCCATTGCGCGTGCCGGAGCCATGTCTATTTCCCAGTAGAACTGAACCGACAGCGTGGATGAATCAAGAACCTTGCTTTCTGAATTTGAGCGGTCGTTGAAGTT
Source organism: Treponema sp. (assembly GCA_017614295.1). Taxonomy (GTDB): domain Bacteria; phylum Spirochaetota; class Spirochaetia; order Treponematales; family Treponemataceae; genus Treponema_D. The sequence continues at coordinate 3,299 of JAGACC010000123.1, read as the reverse complement.
TATTGTGTTCAGAAGAAAACCAGATTCCTCATTTGGTTCAAAAAGCAGGAGCGTCTTTTCCGGATTGTCTGTGATTTGCAAAAGGGAAAGTCCCCCCTGTTCAGCAGAATTCTTTGCGTGGAAGGGTGTTCCGGTTGGAATGTTCTGCTTGCTTCCCCTAAAAATCATTTCTGCGCCGTATTGACCTTCTTTTTGCTTGGAAGAAGACTTGCAGGAGAAATCTGTCTTGGCAAAATTCATTTCTACGGCAAAAACACCTTTTACCGGGAATGGGCTTTCGTTCTTTAGGATATACTGAACTATAAAGCCGTTGGAAGTTATTATGTAGTTCTTGCAGAGCTTTACAGGCACCTTTAGGGAAGAAAAAAGAGCCTTTGCCTCTAGCTGAAGTTCCCTTCTTTTTCCGTCGAATTTTACTTCTGAAAAATTTGAATTGCAGAAACAGTCGTTTTTTATGGGCTTAAAGTCAAGGAAATCATCAAAATCCTTGTTTTCAAAAAGATGCTCAACAAAAATACCGCGGTTGTAGGAATCGTCTGCCTGGTCAAACTGCTTGATTCTTGAATGGTTTGCAGCGTAATTGGAGCCCGAATTTACAAGGTCCAGCTCTGCAATCTGCCCGCCCCTTGGTGTAATTACAGCATGGTATTTTTCCATCTGGCACACATATTCATTCAAACCGTCTGCATTGTAGTCGTAGCTTGTAACTGATTCCCTAAATTCCTTGCTTTCGCGGACCAGTTTTTCCGCTTCGTTAAGCAGGCTGAATGCATTCTGGATTTTTTCTGCTGGAGCTGGAAGTCCCGTAGTGCAGCAGATAAAGTTGAATCCTGATTCTGCTTCCCAAAGCTTTTCCTGTGCGGCCCTTTTGCGGATTTTGTCTGCTCCGTGGGTCTGGGAAATTAGCATGCTCATGTACATTATGCGGTCATAGAGCTGCTTTACCATGGGATAGACGTTAAGGTAGTCGTAGAAGGTGCGGCCAAACAAGTTGCTGTTTGAACTTACGTACCTTTTTTTTGCCCAGCGGGAAACGGTTTCCGACATGCCGGACGGAATATATGCACTTGAAAACTCTCTTGCAGATTTTAGATAGAGCTGCGGCAAATTCAACTGGGAGCATTCAAGCTTATTTTCTGTAACAAGCAGGTTCAATTCCTCAAAAAAGCCGGAATTCAGCAGGGCACTGATTTCTTTTAGAGAAAATGACATAGAAACTATTGTTGCCAATGGAGAATTCTGTGCCTGTGATTTTTTCTGAAGCTCTTCAATCCACAAAGATGCGCTTGTTCCGGGCTGGGGCTTAAGTTCATTCTGGATGGGAATTACCTTTAGTGTCTTACCCTGCATGCTTGTTATAAAAGGCAGAAATGAATTCTTTTCCGAAGGAGTTGCACCTGGAATAAGGCTTGCATCGAGCAGAATGTATTCTATTCCGCATGACTGGCAGGTTATGATTAGAGCTGGCTCCCAAATGCTTTTTAAAAGGGTCATTCCGCGGGGTTTCTTTCCAACACCCATTCTTACTGCGGCATTCATTTTTTCTATCTGACCGCTTCTGTCTACCGGAAAAAGAAGTGGGAATGCCGGTGTGTAGAATCCGCCGCCTAAAACTTCACCCTGCTTACGGCTTGTAATCTCGCTGAAAATTTCCATCGCTTCCGGGTGGACGGACTGCAAGAATTCAAGCTGGAGACCCGTAAACGAAAATGCAAAAGGAATCTTTGGATGAGAATATAGAAATGTAAGGAACTGCTTTAGCATTGTCTGGTAATTGTTTTCCCACTCAGAATCAGACAAAGCCCCGTCGTCTTTGAGGGACAGTTCCATGCAAATATTTAAAATACCCATACTTTTTTAATATGCTTCCCCACTACGGCATTTCTTATAAAAAAGCTATTCTTGCTTCCCTTTGAGCATTGTATAGCACTTTTTCCAGAATTGGAAGTCTTTTTCCTCAATATTTTTGCTTATTGACGATATTTCCTCCTGGGCTTCCTCTCCGCTAAGAACGCTAATAAGCTGTTCCTTTGTATAGACTGCGGTTTTGTTGCCGGTCTTTGCCCACTTAAAGTCATCGTAGCGAAGGATTGCGTCCACTTCTTCCTTGGAGAACATAGGATCCTTTGCGTTTATTTTCTGAGCCTTAAGGGATGGCAAAAGGCTTATAAAGAGGAAGAAAAGAACCGCTGCGCTTATAAAAATCAAAAGAAACAAAAGCAATATAGAAACTATCAATTGTTCACCTCCGAAAAAATCTGCGGGTTAAGCCATGATACGTTCACGGTAAGGAGCAGCAGCATAAGGATTGCTATGCTTATGAATACAAGGCTTAGATTCTTAAAATCCTGGGAAGGACTGGAAAGTTCCACCCTCTTTCTGATTGCAAAGAAGAGAGGTATGCAAAGGTAGAATCCTATGATGCAGAAGCAGGCCTTTAGCACACACTGTGAAAGGGAAAGACTTTCGTTTAGCGTAAGAAGTATGCTAAGCATAGAAACAGTGTATTCCGCCATGCTTATTTTTGCAGTAATCCTAACGATGGCTTCTATAAAGACGGAAATTGCAGAGAAGATTAGCACTGCAACGAAGGGGTAAAGTTCCGCCAAGCCAACATTGCACAGGCACTTAGAAACGATCAGGTATGAAAGTGAAACCGAAGAGCTTACCGCAATCAGCATCTTTATGCAGTCCCAGATAAGGAAACGCGGTTTTTTGCTCATCAGAACGGCTCTGTTAAGTCCTATTCCGTAAACCAGTACGGCTGAAGAGTAAAGAGCGTAAAAGAAAAAATCCCTAAGCATTTGCATTGCTTTCCTCCTGCTCTTTTATAAGGTTGAATTTTGCTAATACGTGTACGTAAAAAGCCAGGCTTAGCGCAATAATTACAAGCGCACCAGGAATTGTAGCCCAGAAAATACCGGGGTAAAAACCGCCCTCCTTTACTTTTATAAGGGGAATCTCTACGAGTCCGGATGTGGCCGGCACAGAAATTGTACCGTAGCCGAATATGTCGCGGAAGAGGAATACTGCAAGGGCAAAGATGCTGAACATAATGCTTTCCTTCATGTTCATCTTAAGGTTCTTGCTTATGCTGTCAGAATCCTGGCTGTAAAGGTTTCCTATAAGGAAGGAAGACACGGCAGGCATGTAGATTATAAAACCCAGCGTTAGGGCTGTTAGCGGAGACGTGATTATGATAACCTGCTTGAATATAACGGATATTGTCATAAGGAATACCGCAAGCAGTACCGGCAGAAGGTCGTCCAAACCAAGGCTCTTTACCAGGTGCTTAAAAA
>JAGACC010000122.1 GCA_017614295.1 Treponema sp. | reverse complement strand
CCAATGTCTCCGGTCTCTATGCGGGAATATGCTCCAAGGAACTTCTGCTTTTCTGCAGGTTTACCCTCTTCCACCTGAACATCGTCTTCAAACTGAACCTGCTTTGTCTCCAGCCCAGTCTGAACCTGGCTCTTCATAAGAGAAACAAGGGGATGGGTTTCCATGGTCTCGCCGCGGAGAACACGCTCTGTGTCCGGGTGGAAAAGAAGGTCAGAGCTGTCGTTTATAAGGAAGGTCGTGTTAACAGTGTCTACGCCAATAACTTCCGACATTGCCTCAAGCGAAAAAGTTATTGCGCAAGTCTGGTCAAGACCGTTTTCTTTGTATGGAAAGAAAATAGTGATTGCAGGAACTCCAAAAATCGGGGAAGGGTTTGCAGCCACAGTCTCACCGGCACAGGAACGCATTACAGATTCCGAATTCTGCATGAAGAAAGTCTGCATAAGCGAAGACTCAATCTCGTTTTCTATAAAGAACTGCTCGTTTGGAATGTTCACGTTGCGGTTTTCTATGTCGCCCAAGCCAAGAATGTTTATGGAAGCCACGTCGCCATTGCGTTCGTAGAAGAAAATCTGGGCCTGCCTTGCAAGTGCCATGGATGAATTTCCGGTTGAATTCATAAGGTCCAGCAGCTGGAAGACGGAAGCCCTCATGCGCAAGATTTCGTTTTCTGCCATCTTTGCACAGCGGGTGTTTACGGAAAGGTTTGACTCTTCCGCAGTACGCCTTACGTCTCGTCCAGAAAAATAGCTGTTAAGGAAAGTTACCGTACCCAGCGAAATAAGAACTACAAGCCCTATGATAATAGCAAGCTTAACACCGAGGGGGAATTTTACTTTTTTTACAATCTGGGTCTTCTGCTCATCGACCTTGACTAGATCACTTCTCTTCATATCTTTTACTTCGTCATTCAAGAACCATCACTTTAAGGACAGTTTTTTAGTATAAATTAAGTTCTTTTAGCACCCGTCATCTGTTCAAAAATTTGAACATTTAACAAAGGTATCTTATTATAAACTTTAAAATAATATAAGTCTATAAAAAAGTTTAAAAAATCTCTAAAAAAAGTGAAAAAATTAGAGCTTTTAAACAAAGAGTACAGCAAATTTTAATATTGTTTTCAGATTTGGAGCATATTTCTCTTTCTACTGCCCCTTCGGGATTGCATTTGTAACGGGCTTTCCGGGGTTTCGCCTCTCGGCTTCATTGCCTAACGGCAACGGTTACACCGCCCCTACAATCCCGGCTAGGCTTGTTTTGCAAGGACGCAATTTTTTTCACAAGACTAGAACTGGTTTGTAAAGACGGAATTTGAACGGATAGATTACATCTTTTCCAGGAAAGGTACGAGAACCAAGTTCATTGCGCTGCGCAAAACAGTGAGCGTGCAGGAAGCCAGACACAACCTTGCGCTTGCCAAAGTCTTGTTTTCTTCTGCAACGGAAAGAATTGGACAGTCGCGGTAGAAGGCACTGAATGCTTTGCAAATTTCGTAGATGTATGATGCCATCTGGCTTGGGTCCAAATCCGATGCTGCTTTTTCCACAACCTGGGGGAAGCGTCCAAGGCTTTTTATAAGTGCCCATTCGCTTTCGTGGGTCAGAAGGGAAAGAGCCTGGGAGTCTGCACCAAGGTTTGCGCTAAGTCCCTGCTCTTCTGCCTTGCGGAGGATAGAGGCTATTCTTGCACCCATGTACTGGAGGTAAGGTCCTGTGTTTCCGTTAAAGGAAAGGCTTTCTTCCGGGTTAAAGAGCATGTCCTTTACAGGGCTTACCTGAAGGAGGTAGTAATGGAGGGCTGCAAGTGCAACTTTTTCTGCAACTTCGTCCGCATTGCCAACTTCTTCGTCCCTACCCTTGTCCTGGATTGCTTTTAGGGCATCTGCATGAAGGCTGTCTATAAGGTCGTCCGCATCAACAACGGTACCTTCGCGGCTCTTCATTCTGCCGGACGGAAGGTTTACAAGGCCGTAGCTTAGATGGTAAAGGTTAGAAGCCCAGTCGTAGCCAAGCTGCTTTAGTATATGGAAGAGAATCTTAAAGTGGTAAATCTGTTCGCTTGCAACAACGTAGACCATCTGGTTAAAGTCCCAGTCGTTGTGGCGGGAGATTGCAGTTCCTATGTCCTGGGTAATGTAGACGGAAGTTCCATCCTTTCTTAAAAGAACTTTGGAATGGTCTTCTCCGTCTTTGCCCTTGCCTGTTACGTTTGTTACGTCAACGCGTACAGAGCCGTCTTCCGCTTTAAAGAAGATGCCTTTTTCCAAGCCCCTCATTATTTCTTCCTTGCCCTTAAGGTAGGTGTCGCTTTCAAAGTAGAGCTTTTCAAATCCAACTCCGGTTCTGTCGTATGTCTGCTGAACTCCGGAAAGGGTCCAACCGTTCATCTTCTGCCAAAGGTCACGGACTTCCTTGTCTCCGTTTTCCCATTTGATGAGCATGTCTTCTGCCTGCTGCAGTGCTTCCGGGTGTTCCTTGGAGTATTTGTCAAATTCTACGTAGCACTGTCCTACAAAGTGGTCGCCCTTCATTCCAAGGGACTCCGGGGTGTCTCCCTTTGCTTCGTGGAAGAGCTGGTAGGCTATCATGGACTTGCAGATGTGGACTCCGCGGTTATTGATGATGTTTACGCGGTAGACTTCTGCACCTGCTTTCTTTAGTATGCGGCTTACGCTTTCGCCAAGGGCATCGTTTCTCATGTGTCCCAAGTGAAGCGGCTTGTTTGTGTTGGGGCTTGAGTATTCAACCATTACGCGGCGGCCTTCAAAGAGCTTTTTTCCGTCTTCTGCAAAGGAACCGTATTCATCGCCTTCTTTAAGGATTTTCTGCAGTATTCCACCGGCAGCATTTTCTTTGTTGAGCTTTATGTTTACGTATGGACCTACAGCTGCAACTGTTCCCAAGGACTTTACGTCTGCGTTTCCAGAGTTTATGATTTTTGCAACTTCGGAAGCTATTGCAGGGGGAGCCATTCTAAATGCTTTTGCAAAGGGGAAAAGCGGTACGCCCAAGTCGCCCATTTCCGGTTTGGGAGGATTTTCTACGCGGACCAAGGAAGAAGCGTCCAAATCGCCCTCTATTGATTTTTCTGCCTTAAACTGTTCGATTGCTGCCTGCACAAGGGCACGGAATGTTTCTTTTTGGTCAGCCATAATTGTTCTCCTGTATTTTGTCGGGTGTATGTTCGGTTGGAAGAAGAGTATAGCAAAATTGCAAAAAAAATGGTAGAGGGGCAGAACAGGGAAATCAAGCTTGGCATAAGATGTTTGCAGAACAATTTATTAGGTTGAAAGTCGGGTTTTTGACAAGAAATGTGTCATTACCGGGTTCGGCAGATTATCGGGTCGAGCCCGATAATGACAGGTCTGTTTTTAAACTCGAGATTGAACCTATTACAACAGGTCTTTCTTGCCATCGTTTAAAAGCGCATGGAGGCGCGTTTTAGCAGCATGCAGATTTGCTTGCGAATCATCGAGCCGAGGGACATACGGCGGTGGCGCATTGGCATGTCCGGTCGAATTAGCAAAATAATAAAATGGCAGAGCCTAAAAAAACATCGTCCGAAAAATTTAACTTTTTGGAGATTTTTGAAAATTCTTGGAAATTCGCGCTATATTTCTATTGAAAATTCGACTTTCATGATTTATATTTATAGAAGGTGGACGAGGAGCCATTTTTTCGTGGAAAAATATACAGCCTACGACTTTAAGCATGTTTCGCTTTTCATAAACACGGGAATGACGATTATTCATTCAATGCTGGCTGTGTTTTTTTATTGTTTTGACATACGATTTATGTTTATTTTTAACATTGGAAGCGTATGCACCTACCTTCTTAATTTTCTTGCAGTAAAGAAACGTGCCGTTAGAACTTTTATGACGGTTGGCTTTACGGAAGTAATAATTCACATGACTGCGGCGGTTATTTGCTGCGGTTGGGGAACAGGTTTTGCCTTTTACTGCTTTGGTATTATTGCGGTTCTCTATTTTTCCAAGTACCTCTATGCAAATATGTCTGGCTTTAAGTACGTTGCGGAGAACGTTAGCTTTATTTCTATTATAATTTTTGTTTCACTTAGGATTTTTACCTGGTTTTTTAGGCCATTTGAATCCCTGCCCGAACTGCCGGAGAAGGTTCTTTTTATGGCAAACGCGGGGGTTATTTTTGCTATTCTTTGGTTTTCCCTTTTCCTTTATACAAAGACGGCAACCATAACCGAGAGCGGGCTTATTCAGCTTGCGGAAGTTGACGCACTTACCCAGCTGTTCAACCGCAGGAAGATGATAGAAATTCTTATGACCCTTAACCGGGATTCCAGCACTAAGATTTTTATGACCATGTTTGACATTGACGACTTTAAGAAGATTAACGACACTTACGGTCATGAAGCAGGGGACTACGTTCTTAGCACTATTTCTGCCATTATCTCAAAGACTTGTAATGATAACAAGGATGCTGTTGCCTGCAGGTGGGGCGGAGAGGAATTTCTTGTGGTGCATGAAGTTTCGCATCTTAAGAAGGATAAGGAAGGGGAGCTTTTAATAAGAAGGATTTGCAATCTTGTTAAGCGCTACGATTTTAACTACGAGTCCAAGCATCTTGTGATTACGCTTACGGCTGGGGTGGCGCGGCTTACGGATGAGCTTACTGTTGAGCAGGCAATTAAGAAGGCGGACGACAACCTTTACTTTGGCAAGAAGAACGGGAAGAATCAAGTCGTGTTTAAATAGATTTCAAGGGAGGGCCCTTGGACCCCTACTAAGGGGAGGCAACTTTTTTAACGTTAAAAAAGTTGCCTACTCCGAAGCGAGGGTGTTTCCTCCCCTTAAACCCCTCCTTTTCCCGGCACGGCTTAGGGGCTAGCCCCTAAGAACCCCTATATTTCGACATGTATTTTTCTATAACATAAAATGGCTTTTTAATCTTTTTGAAAAAATCTAAATACCAGTTTGCTTTGTTTACAATATTTTCCTTAGCCGAGCTTGGAGGCTTCTGCTTCCCACTGCTCGTTTAGAGTGGCAAGCTCTTCTTCCAGAGTCTGGATTTCCTGCTGGACGGACTTGGCCTTTTCTCCGTTGGAATAGACTTCCGGGTTTGCAAGCTGGTTTTCCAGGGCGGACTTCTTTTCTTCCGCCTCTGCAATCTGGGATTCAAGTTTTTCCACAGCCTTTTCTATCTTGCGGCGTTCAGAAGATGCCTTCTTTTGCTCCTCCCAAGAAAGCTTTGACGCACTCTTTTCGGGAAGGGCTTCCTTCTTTTCGGATTTCTTTTCTGCATTTTCCAAAGCAAAATTCGCTGGGGCAGAAACAATACCGTTTTCCTCGTCTTCAAGGCGCTGCATGTAGTACTTGTAGTCACCCGGAAAGACCCTCCACTTGCCTGGATGAAGTTCCAGAACCCTGGTAGCAAGGTCTTCTATAAAACCGCGGTCGTGGCTTACAAAAACACAGGTTCCGCCAAAGTCCCTGATCGCCTCCAAAAGCACGTCCTTTGAATGCATGTCCAAGTGGTTGGTCGGTTCGTCCAGTACAAGAAGGTTCACCGGCTTAAGCAAAAGTTCAAGAAGAGCAATACGGCTCTTTTCACCGCCGCTCAAAACATCTATGCTCTTAAAAACATCGTCCCCGCGGAACAAAAATGCACCCAGCATGTCCCTTGCCTTAGGAATAAGGTCCAGTGGGCAGACACGTTCAAGCCGCTCAAGAATAGTCTCGCTACCGGTAATCTTTTCCGCAGAGTCCTGGCTAAAGTAACCAACAGAAACCCCGCTTCCAAATTTTATGCTGCCGGAAGACTCCTTGTCCTGACCAGCAATCATCCTAAGCAGAGTAGACTTACCAGCACCGTTACGCCCCGCAACAACAAGCCTCTCGCCCTTCTCCACAACAATGTCCAAATCGTGGATAACATCTGGCCCGCCGTAGCTCTTGCAAAGCCCCTGAACCGTAAGAACCAGCTGTCCCGAATGAGGTGCCGGCGGAAACTTAAAGTGAATCTTCTTTAGGCTTTCCGGAATCTCTATCTTGTTGGCAAGAAGTTTGTCCAGCATCTTCTGCCTTTCCTGAGCCTGTGCCGCCTTAGAAGCCTTGTAGCCAAAGCGCGTTATGAATTCCTGAAGGTGTGCAATCTCTGCCTGCTGCTGCTCGTATTCAGCCATAAGGGTTTCAAGCTCCCCTTCGCGAACCTTCTCGTAATGGGAATAATTGCCCGGGTAGCGGCGTAGGCTTCCGTTAAAGAGCTCGTAGACATCGTTTATGGTATGGTCAAGAAAGTAGCGGTCGTGGCTAACAAGCAAAAATCCGCCCTTAAATTCAACAAGGAATTTTTCCAGCCAGTTCCTAGCCTCTATGTCCAGGTAGTTGGTAGGTTCGTCAAGAAGAAGAATGTCCGGGTTTGCCATAAGAGCCTTAGCAAGAGCAATACGCATCTGCCAACCGCCGGAAAATTCATCCGTCTGCTTATCAAAATCCTCTCTGGAAAAACCAAGACCCAAAAGCACCTGTTCCGCAAGAGTTTCCCTGCGGTACCAGCCGGAATCCTCAAGCTTGGCAAGAAGCTCCGCCTGTTCCGTTGCAAGACGCTCGTGGTTGGAAGAAGAATCCTTCATCTGCTCGCCAAGTTCATCCGCCTGCTTCTGAATCTCGTAACCCCAAAGAAATGCCTTGTCCGACTCTTCCTTAAGTGAGCATCCGTGGTGAACAAGACCGCTCTGTGGCAGGTATGCAATGCGGGCATCCTTCTGGGCAACACGCTCTCCGGAATCCGGCTTTACAAGACCAGCCATTATTTTTATGAGGGTGGATTTTCCCGAACCGTTGGCACCCGTAAGAGCCGCTTTTGTGCTTGCAGAAAGGTTAACGCTCACATCCTTTAGAATATCCCTGTCGCCAAAAGCAAGCGAAACTTTTGTAAACTGTACGAATGCCATCAGTTACTCCGAAAAAATCTAATCAAATCTAAACAAAATGCAAATCAGCAAAACTACTTGTGGAAGAACATCTCCAAAGAGCCGCTGGACTTAGAAACAGAAGACTCCTTAAATCCGTTGGAAGGATTCTCCACAGTAACAACCCTGGCAGGAGAAAGACGCAAGCCAGTTCCATCCAGTTTGTAAAGAAGGTTAACCTCTGAACCCTTTGCAAAAGTAAGGGTAAGAACACCGCTCCACTCGCTCTTAAGGTTAGAAGGCAAGAAGTACGGGAAGGAAACGGTACCAGAATTACCGGCATCCTCAGGAATAACGGAAGGCACAAGGATTGAATAGCCGCTCCAAGTGAACCTGTTGTCCGAAGAGAATACAATCATACCGTAGTTGGAACTTGAATAGTCCGGACCTGATGAGCGCAGGGATGAATAAGCGCCAGCCCTTCTGGATTTTTCGCCCGCAATAAGAGAAGCAGGGTCAATCACCTGGGAAGAAAGCATGTTCTGGCTCTTTGTAATTCCAGAATCATCGTTGTAGCGGACGTTTATCGTATTTGCATCCTTTATGGAAATATGGATAGGAGTGTCCTTAAAGTCGTAAATTCCGTTACCAGCGCGCTTTACTGCCGAATATTTATAGGAAACGCTCGTACCCGGAAGGTCAAGGCGCACGGTTTCCTTCTCCGTATTAACCTCAAAGCCGTAGCTCTGCTTTACGTAGTTAAGATCCACGCGTCCCTTCTTGTGCATAGTCTCGTAGTATTCAGGATACCATTTTTCCTCAAGAACTCCGGAAAGAAGGTCGTCCAGTTTGGAAACAGCAGCGGTCTCAGTACCAGCGTTAAATGAACCGTCATCCTTCATTGCAAAAAGCTCAAGGTTAAGGCTAAAGCACCATCCCCATACACCGTTGGAAGTAAGAACGTGCAGCCAGTCACCCTCAAGCTTTGTAACGCCGTTTGTCGGAGCGCTACCCTCACCCTTTTCCAGAGCGCGGATAACTTCACCCTTCCTAAGGCGGTAAATCTGGCGGGCAACATTGTTTGGTTCAGCACGGATTGGAAGACCGTCCAGCTTGCAGCGGGCATACTGATGCTCATAGTCACGGTACTGCTTGGCAAGCTTCTTAGCCTTACCCTTAGACTTTGGCTCGGAAAGCTTCCACAGCGGAACCTCTATCTTTTCCTCTGAATCAGGAGCAGAAATTACGTAAACATGAGAAATGTTTGATTTTAAATATACGGGAACAACCGTACCGTCGGTAATCTTCTGCTCACCGATATTCCAAAGAACAACGCTGTAGCCAATAATTCCCGAACAAGAAGTCAATGTAAAAATAAACAAAGCCGCAAAAACTGCCGCAACTTTTAGGATAATGTTTTTCATGGCATTATATTAGCAAATTTGCAACGTAAATTCAACTATTAATTTTTCTTCAGGACTAAGACTTTCAGGCTCTACCATTTTACACCCCGGCTAACCCGACCGGACATGCCTTTGCGCCACCCGCTTTCCAGGGCTACGCCTCCCGGCTCCGGCCCGCCTCCGGCGGTCTTGCCTACGGCAACCCTTCCAATCGGGCGTATGTCGGTTTAAAAACTTTCGCTAAAACAAGTCAACCTTTACAAAAACCGAACCCATGTGCTCAAACTGGTCCATGTCGTAATCGTCGTAGAACCATGCCCACTTCTTGTACCAGAGGTAGTTGCATCCAAGGGAGAACATTCCTGCAATCTTGTGGCTGTACTCTGCCTTTCCGTAAAGCATAAGGGCATAACCGTCGGATGCTTCGGGAATAACTGCCGGTGGAAGAGTGTGCTCTGCGGTAAGACCTGCATAAAGCCTAAGGTCTCCAAATACAGGCTGCTCCACGCGGAACTGAATGTCTGCGTTTGCTCCCATGCCGTAGTCAAAGACCCTTCTGTATTCGCCGTCAGAAGTCTTGTAACTGCCAACGGAATTAAGTGCGTAGTAGTCCACTCCAACCAAAAATGCCCAGTTAAGGTTTG
>JAGACC010000121.1 GCA_017614295.1 Treponema sp. | reverse complement strand
GGAGGAAAAATGTCGTCTCTAAAAACTAGTTCCAGAATCAGGCGTGGCATGGCTATTGCATTGCTTGCACTTACCTCGGCTGCCCCAAGTTATATCTTTGCAAAAGAAGCAGCGGCAATTTCCCTGTCTCCAGAGGAAGCCGTACAATACGCACTGGACGGAAACATAAACATAAAGCGGGAAAAGATTTCCTTAGGTAGCGCAAAAAGAACATCCGGCACATCTTGGAACAAATTCATCCCTACAATAAATGCAAGCGGAACAATGACAGGCGGCGACAACATTGACGACCCTACCCTTACCGCAGGAGCCTCCGTCTCACTTGGACTTTCCCCCTCCGTATACACAGCCATCCGTTCAGCATCCCTTTCCTACCAGAAGCAGCAGATAGACTACGACACAGCCGTAAGAACCATAGAGCTAAACGTCCGCAAAGCCTACTACAACCTCCTCTACGAAAAGGAAAACCTAAACCTTATGCAGGCAAACGTCTCCACGGCGCTAAGGCAGTACAACTCAAACTATGCCCGCTACAACCGTGGTGCACTCGCAAGGCTGGACGTCCTTTCCGCACAGGTATCATGGCAGAACGCACAGGTCGCTTACGAAAAGGCACAGATAACCTTAGAAACAGACATGGATTCATTCAAGCAGATCCTCGGCATATCACAGGACACCCAGATAGAGCTAACAGGAAGCCTGGACAAATTCATCTCCATGGGAGAGATAAAAAAAGAAGACACCCAAAAGTCAAAGGTTACCCCACCGGAAATAGCATCATTGGAAAAACAGGTAGAAATAGCCCGCAACAATCTTCTCGCATCCCGCTTTAGCGCATGGGGACCATCCGTTACGGGAACATACTCCTACACCATGAACGGAACCTTGGACACAGGAATAGACACAGACTCTGGAACAAAGAGGTGGACGCTTGGAGTTACAATCCCACTGGACGGCTTCATCCCATTTTCGCAAAGGGCAGTAGCAATATCCGCACAAAAAGATTCACTTGAATCCTTGGAACTTGCCCTGGAAAATGCAAAGTCAACCTTCAACACAAATGTGGACAGCGCACTAAGAAAAATAAAATACTCGCAGTCAGTAATAAAACTAAGGCAAAGCAGCGTAAACTTAGCATCCCAAACCTACAGCATGAGCCTTGACGCCTACAACCGTGGCTCAAAAGACTTGCTTTCCCTTCAGACGGCACTGGACAATCTTACCCAGGCAAAGGTAAACCTTCAGGCAGAGGCATACAACCTAATCTGCAACATCCTGGACTTGGAAAACACACTCGGAGTACCCTTTGGTACGCTAGTAAAATAAGGAGCAAAAAGTGTTAAGCAAAAATAATTCAAACACACCCGTAATCATAATAATCGCATGCTCAGCAGTCATTGCACTCGCAGTAGCATACCTCTTCTACTACAAGCAGACAGCTGCAAGCAAAAAAGCTCCGGGAGGCCAGCAGGGGGCAGTAACCGTAAGAACCATGACGGCAGAAGTCCAAACCCTGCACGACTATGTTAACACAAACGGCGAAATAAAAACCCAAAGCTCCATAGAAGTCTTCCCGGACAACGGAGGAAAAATCGTAGAAACATACGTTTCCCTTGGAACTGCGGTAAAAAGAGGAACTGTCATTGCAGAGATAGACCCTTCAGAACCGGGAATGCAGTTTGCCCACAGCCGTGTCTATTCACCAATAAGCGGAACTGTAACAGCAGCCCCCCTAAAGCCCGGCACAAAGGTAACAACATCAACAGCAATCACGGTAATAGGAGACGTTGCAAACCTTCAGGTAAACGCAAACATACCGGAACGCTTTGTTGCAGCCCTAAAACCGGGACTAAAGGCAAACATAATACTGGAAGCCTACCCCAACGAAGTCTTCACCGCAAGCGTATCAAGAATCTCGCCTGTAGTAGACAGCACAAGCCGCACAAAAGAAATCATCCTAACATTCGACGCAAACGACCCAAGAATCAACGCAGGAATGTTCGCAAAGGTCACCCTCTTCACCTTGGACTACGAAGGCTTCCCCGTAATACCGGCATCCTGCATCGTAACAAAGGGCGGTAAAGAATTTGTCTATACCGTAAACGCAGACGGAGAAACGGTTTCCAGAAGAGAAATCCAGACAGGCGAAACCGTAGACAACATAACCCAAGTTAAAAGCGGACTCAGCGCAGGAGAAAAAATCGTCATAGAAGGACAGAGAGTTTTGAGTGACGGTTCAAAGATAAACGACATCACAAACGGAATAAAAAAACCGGAAACAACTGAGCAAGCCAAACAGGAAGAAAAGGACGGTAAAAAGTGATAAGCGAAAAGACCTTACAACACCCCGTCCTGGTCCTCATAACATTCATTCTTCTTGGCGTGGTGGGACTATTCACAATAAGAAAGACAGCCATAAGCCTTATGCCGGACGTAGACATGCCCTATCTTATGGTAAGCGCAAGCTACACTAACGCAGGCCCGGAAACAGTAGAAAAAGCCGTAACAAACATAATAGAAAATTCCCTTGCAAGCTTAAGCGGACTAAAAAGCCTAACTTCAACTTCAAGGGAAGAACGCTGCACCGTATCGCTGGAATTCAACTACGGAACAGACTTGGACATTGCAACCAACGACGTGCGCGACAAACTGGACAGGGTAAGAAGGGCCCTTCCAGACAACGTAACCCCCACCATCTTTAAGATGGACAGCAACAGTATGCCTATCATGAGGATTGCAATCAGGGGCAACCGTTCCGCAGACGACCTAAAGCAGATTGCAGAAGACGACGTTGTAGACGTTCTTGAACAGGCAGACGGTGTTGGAGAAGCTTC
>JAGACC010000120.1 GCA_017614295.1 Treponema sp. | reverse complement strand
TTTTAGCGAGAGTGGCCGCTATGTAATTCTCACCGCAACAAACGACAGTTAGTTCCTTTCATAAAAGAAACGACAGCTACAGAAGAATGAATCCACTTGTAACTGTCGCTAAAGTATTAGCTAATTATTATTTGTTAGCATTCTTATCGAAGCATGAAACAACAACATGCCTTCCTTTTGTCTGCACAACACTACGCAGTTCTTCAATACAAAAAAAATCCACAGAGAAATTTTTACCTCTTTCTTGCCAAGCAATACCGAGCCATGGATGGAGGGGTAGCAGGGGGCATTATTTCCGAGCGACCTACGCGGGATTGGAGGGGCGCGCAGAGCGCGTTGCTGGGGTGCGGTCCCTGAGCGCAGTCGAAGGGGCGAACCCCGGCAATGGAGCCGAAAGGCGAAACCCCGCAAAGCCCGTGGCGCAAAGGCATGGACGGTCGAATTAAGCCAAAGAATACAATGGTAGAGCAATTAGAACTTCGTCCATAAAATAGGTAACTTTACTAGACTTGTTTTTTTTGATAGACTTTTCGTTAAAACATGAAAAGTTGAGGGGTTTAAGATGATTTACCATCTGGGCGGATTTTTACAGCAATATTGGGGACCGGCAAGGCTTTTGCAGTCCTACGCAGTGCTTATCGTGCTTGCGCTTTACATTGGTTTTCTTGTTACGTTCAGGCTTTTGCCTAAGTTTTACAAATTTTTGCCCAGCGACAGGGGAAGGGAATTTACCCTTACAAAAGAGGCCGCCAAGGGTAAGCCCACGGGTTCCGGCGTAATTTTTATTTCCATTTTTATTTTGCTTAGCCTTGTTTTTGCTCCGCTTGACTGGCTGCAGATTGGCATTCTTGTCCTTACTTGGCTTATGATGCTGACCGGCTTTCTTGATGACCGCAGTACAAAAGGCTGGGGTGAATACATAAAGGCTCTTCTTGATTTGATTCTTTGCGTTTCCGCTTCGGTTCTGCTTGCTTTTTGCCTTTCAAAGAATTCGAACGACGGTAACCTTTACTTCTGGCTGCCTTTTATAAGTCACGAGATTCAGGTTCCAATGTGGCTTTACATTGCAATCTGTACGGTTATGCTTTGGACCAGCGTTAACACTACAAACTGTACGGACGGCGTTGACGGTTTAAGTTCCACACTTGTTCTTTTGGCTCTTATTGTTATGGGTATGATTTTCTATGTAATTCTTGGTCACAAGGATATAGCGGCATACCTTCTTGTTCCAAATCTGGATGACGGTGCAAGTTGGGCGGTTATTACTTTCTGTCTTACAGGTGTTCTTATGGGCTACCTGTGGCACAATGCATTCCCGTCTTCTGTTCTTATGGGTGATGCAGGTTCACGCGCTCTTGGCTTTTACATGGGCATCTGCGTTATGATAAGCGGCAACCCTCTGATTATTCTTGCAACTTCTTCCATTATCCTTATAAACGGAGGAATGGGTCTTTTGAAGGTTGCGCTAAAGAGGTTCTGCCACATAAGCATTCTGGAAACGATACGCTTTCCTTTGCATGACCATATGCGCAAGAATCACGGATGGTCACCGACACAGGTTCTTCTTAAATTCCTTATCATACAGATTTTGATAACTGTTTTCGTGCTGGGTATCTTCTTTAAGATTAGGTAGGCATATACCCAAGTCATCTTTTGCGGAGGAATAAATGGCCAGACGCCGTGTGGTTATCACAGGAATGGGGTGCGTTTCACCGGTTGGGAACAATGCTGACCAGGCGTGGGAGAGCGTTAGGTGCGGCAAGAGCGGTATTGGTCCTGTAACGCTTTTTAACCCTGAGCGGCTAGACGTAAAGATTGCAGGAGAAGTTAAAGACTTTTGCATGGAAGATTACGGCATTCCCTCCAAGGCAACGCGAAAGATGGCACGCTTTTCCAAGTTCTGTCTTGCTGCTACGGCTCAGGCTATTAAGGATTCTGCTTTTTCCGCTGAAGAGCTTAAAAGCGAAAAGTGCGGAATTCTTGTTGGCTGCTGTATTGGCGGAATTGATGCAACATCCGACGGTTTTAGGAAGCTTGACAATCCGGACTTTGGACCTTCCAGAATGCCTCCCCTTATAACCCCCATGATGATTTCTAACGAAGCGGCGGCAAACATTAGCATTTACTACGGACTGCAGGGCTTTTCCTGGACTTTGGGAACCGCTTGCGCATCGGGGACAGACGCTCTTGGTCTTGCATCAGATTTAATCCGTTCCGGTAGGTGCGACGTTTGCATTTCTGGCGGTACGGAAGCTGCAATTACGGAATTTTGCATGGCAAGTTTTTCTTCGCTACAGGCTTTGGCAAGTAAATTCAACGAGGCTCCTCAAAAGGCAAGCAGACCCTTTGACAGGGAAAGATGCGGTTTTGTTCTTTCCGAAGGCTCTGCCATGTTCATTATGGAAGAATACGAGCATGCAAAGGCTCGCGGGGCAAAAATATACGCAGAAGTTGCGGGCTTTGGTTCCAGCTGCGATGCATACCACATTACGGCTCCCCTAAAAGACGGTAGCGGTGCGGCTAAGGCTGTAAAAGATGCTCTTGAAGACGCTTGCATGGAAGCTAAGGACATACAATACTACAATGCGCATGGAACTTCCACCAGGGCAAACGACTCTAGCGAGACAAGCATGATAAAGATTGCTTTTGGGGAACACGCAAAGAATCTGCATATTTCTTCCACTAAGAGCATGACGGGGCATCTTGTTGGGGCGGCTGGGGCAATAGAGGCTCTTTTTTGCATAAAGGTGCTTAACGAAGGCTTTATTCCTCCTACAATCAATCTTGAAAATCAGGATTTTGAGGGCGGATGCGATTTGAACTACACTCCCAACGAAGGGGTTAAGGCGGATGTTCAGGCGGCGGCTTCTGCTTCGCTTGGCTTTGGCGGTCACAACGGCTGCATCATTTTAAAGAGAGTAAACGGTTAGTATGATTGAACAGGTTTGCATAACGATTCTTCCGGAAAGGGAAAAGGACCAGTCTTTTATTCAGAATGAACTTATAAAGGCTCTTGAAACGAAAGCGCTTGGGTCAAAGGTCTTGGCTATGGCTTTACAGGATGCGCTTGGGGGGAAAGATATATCTGTTTTGCAGACATCCGGTTCGCAAATATCCGGTTCGCTAACAGATGCCCCAGTTAGCAAAGAAATATCCAGTCAAAAAACAAACGCCCCGGTTACCAAAGCAGCATCCGGTTCGCAAACAAACGCCCCGGCAACCAAAGACACATCCGGTCAGCAAACAAACCCTCCGCAAACACCCGCTCCGCTAACCTTCGTCTTCTCAAAAAAATCCATCGACGCCCGCCACGGAAAAGTAAAACTTGTAATGCGCTACGACGTCTACATTGGAGAAAAAGCCCCCTCAGCAGAAGACTTGCTCCCCCAATGGAAAAGCGTAAAAGGAAAAGACTGCAAAACCGTACTAGTTGTAGGCTCAGGCCCGGCAGGACTATTTGGTGCGCTAAAACTTCTTGAAGGCGGAGTAAAACCAATAATCATAGAGCGCGGTTCAGACACAAAAAGCAGAAAGGTAGACATTGCAAAAATAAGCACAAAGGGACTATTGGATTCAGACTCCAACTATTGCTTTGGCGAAGGAGGAGCTGGAACATTTAGCGACGGAAAACTCTTTACCCGCAGCAACAAACGCGGAAACGTAGGACAAGTGCTAAGAATATTCAACCACTTTGGAGCAGACCCTTCCATTCTAACAGATGCCCACCCCCACATTGGAACGGACAAACTTCCATACATAATAAACGCAATGAGGGCAAAAATAATAGAGCTTGGCGGTGAATTTCACTTTAACACCAGATGCACAGGCTTTATTACAAACGGCAAAAACTCCGTAGACGGAATCAAAACCTTAAACACAAAAAGCGGAGAAGAAAAAGACTTCTTGGCAGATTCAGTCCTTCTTGCAACAGGCCATTCAGCAGGAGACATATACGAACTTTTGGCAAAAACCGCACCTCAATCGCTGGAAGCAAAAACATTCGCGGCAGGGGTACGAATTGAACACAAGAGGCAAACCATAGACTCCATTCAGTTCCACGGACGAAAAATGCCAAACGCAGCGGAATACTCACTTACAAGCCAGCAGACAGACGGTAGTAAACCCTACAGCAAAGAAGACGAACGCGGGGTATACACATTCTGCATGTGCCCAGGTGGATTCGTAGTCCCAAGCGCAACGGAAAGCGGCACAATCGTAGTAAACGGAATGTCTGCTGCAAAAAGAAACAGCCAATGGTCAAATTCTGCGGTTGTAGTAGAAACAAGACCAGAAGACATACCGGAAAAATTCAAGGAAATGGCAAAGAAAAACGGCTGCCCGGCACTAGCTGGACTCTACTTTAGAAGCAGTATAGAAAGAGAAGCATTCCTTCAGGCAAACACCAGCGGCAAAGAAAATCCAAGCACCAACGAAGAATCCATGGCAGGACAAAAGGCACCGGCTCAACTTCTTACGGATTTTCTCTCCCACAAAAAAAGTCCCCAGGAAAAGCTTCCCAAAACATCCTACTTTCCCGGCATAACTTCAAGCAGGCTTGACCAATGGCTCCCCGACCAAATTGCAAGGCGAATGGAAAAGGCATTCAAAGAATTCAACAAAAAAATGAAAGGCTTTATCTGCGACGAGGCACTTCTTATAGCCCCGGAAACCCGCACCAGCACCCCGGTAAGAATACTCCGCGACAGGGAAAGCTACGAATGCTGCGCGCTAAAAAAACTCTACCCGGCAGGAGAAGGCTCAGGCTATTCAGGCGGAATCGTAAGTTCCGCAATGGACGGAATAAATGCCTGTAAAAAAATCCTGGAAAGACTATAGCAAATCCATTTTTTTTCTGGAGCATATTGCTATTAAAAACTGCCCATTACGGGGATGCCTTTTATAACGGGTCTTCCGGGGTTCCGGCTCTCGCCTCCATTGCCTAACGGCAACTTGCGCCCCTCCACCCCCGGCTAGGCTTTGTCTGTTCAAAACTCACCTGAATTTTAAAGCCTTTAACAAATAAAAACTTTATGATACTATCATCTTGAGGTAATCTATGCCAATTGAACAATATACAGAAAGTCTGACTCTCAGCGAAATGAAATGCACGATAGGCAAAAATCCTTTTGGTTTCGTTTTTCCGCAAGGTGATGTTGAGGGAATTGATAAAATTGAAAATCTACTCAAAAAAGCCGGTGGAAAACCTAAAGAATGTTTACTTTCTGATTTTTCTCTTGGCGGAAATGCTAAAGCGAAACCAGAATATGTTATTACCTTTAATGATGATATATCAACTATAATTGTAGTTGAATGTAAAAAATCTATTACAAAGCATGAATCAGGTTATTTTAATCGTCCTAAGGATTTTGCAGTTGATGGTGTTCTCTATTATGCAAAGTATCTCAAAGAGGAATATAATGTAATTGCAGTTGCTGTAAGTGGCACAAAAAAAGAAAACATAAAAGTAAGTACTTTTTATTGGCCAAAAGGACTGCCTGATTTCCAAGAGATTTTAAAGGCAAGAGATATTATACTAGAACCTAAAAACTACATAGAATTAATAAAAGGAAACCGACTTCAAAAAAATTATTCTCTTGATGAAATTCGAGAAACTGCAATCATAATGCATGACGCACTTCGTGAAATAAAAGTTACGGAGGCTCACAAACCAATTTTTATTGCAGGAATACTAATTGCATTAAATAACGATGATTTTTGCAAATCCTATTCTGCGCTTACTTCATACAAAATCGTTATACAAAATATCCAGACCGCTATTGAGAATGTACTTGCAGAAAGCAATATAAAGAACAGCAGAATTGATTACATAAAACAGGTTTTCAAAACATTACAAGATAATACAAAATTTGCAGAAATTCCTCTTGGTCATAAAAAATCAATTACTTGGTACATTGAACAGCTGGAAATGAAAATAAAGCCGATGATGAATTATGCTGATTCAACTCTCGATGCACTAGGCGTTTTTTACCACGAATTTATTAAATATTCTGGAGGTGATGGAAGCGGTCTTGGAATCGTGCTTACTCCGCAGCATCTTACAGAATTTATGTGTGATTTGGCAGGCGTCAACAAAAACAGCCGCGTCGTTGATATTTGTTGTGGTTCAGCATCCTTTCTTGTTACGGCCATGAACCGAATGTTCAAGAATGCCAATGCTCAGGAAGTTGAAAAAATCAGGCAGGAAGGATTATATGGCGTTGAATTTGATGACGGCCTGTACACACTTGCAATCGCGAATATGATTATCAGAAAAGACGGTAAATCAAACATTTACAAAGGCGATTGTTTCAATGAGCAGATAACAAAAGAACTCAAAGAGAAAAACATAAATATCGGGCTGATAAATCCTCCCTACTCGCAAGATGATAAAGAAGAACTGGAATTTACCGAGCATTTGCTTGATATTCTTGTTCCCGGTGGAACAGGCTGTGTAGTTGTTCCTATGAGTTGTGCAATTGGAACAAAGTTTAAAGCAACCCGGGAGCGGCTTTTCAAGAAACACACTCTTAAAGCTGTTTTCAGTATGCCGGATGATATTTTTTATCCTACAGGAACAAATGTTTGTGTAATGGTGTGGGAGGCTCATACACCGCACGACAGTACGCAGGAGACATTCTTTGGTTATTACAAGGATGATGGATTTGTAAAGAGAAAGAAATTAGGTAGAATCGATGCCTTTAAGAAATGGGCTGATATTGAAAAGAAATGGGT
>JAGACC010000119.1 GCA_017614295.1 Treponema sp. | reverse complement strand
GGGTCAAGGGAACTCCCTTGGAATCATTTTCTTAGTATTCGTCTGCTCCGCCCTTCTTGTAAAGAGCTGCCATTCCGCCACCAGAACGCTGGGTTGCAGTGTGGATTCCTGGACGTGTGTGGCTTCCGCCTTTAGCCCTGGAGCTGAATCCTCTTCCACGGTCTGAGCGTCCCCAGTCATCGTCATCACCACGGGCAACTGCATAGCGGTCTCCGCCGAATCTTCTTTCGCGTCCAAAACCGTCGCGGTCCCTGTCTCTTCCACCTCTGCGGCCTCTGCGTGAACGTCCACCTCTTCCGCAAAAGTCGTCACCGTAGCTGTCTCCGCCCTGTACGGACTTTGAATCTACGTGCATGTGCGGAAGTGAAGTGTCTGACTTTGAAAGGTCAAGTGCGCGCTCTCCTGCTTCTTTTGGAAGGGTAACAAGACAGAATCTTTCTGCCATGTCTATGTCGTCCACCTGCCTGTTCTGTACGCCAACAAGGTCGCTAAAGAATTCTGCTACACGGCGGGGATCGTATCTGTCTTTCCAGCCAAGCTGTACATAAATGCGTATCTGGTTTTCTGAGATGGAAATTCCGTCCCTGTCGCGTCCGCCTCTGAATCCGCGGTCCCTGTCACGGCCACCACGTTCTCTTTCGCGTCCACCGCGGTCTTTTTCTGCGCGTCCTGCAAGGCTTGTTCCGATTTTGCTGTAGCGCTTTACGCTAAGTTCTTTGCCGTATGTTGCTGCCAAAAGCGATGCTACAACTTCCTGCGGGTTCTGTCCGCTACAGATTTCTTCTGCAAGCTTGTCAAAAATTGGGTCGCCTTTGCGGAGATGTGGAACAGCTTTTTCTTCTGCGGAAGCTTCTGCAGATTCATTCCACTGTTCGCCAATGGTCTTTTCTGAGTCGTCTGCTTCGTTGGATTTTTTGGCTTCTGTTTCGTGCTCGCCAAGACCAATCTGTTCTTTTACTTCTTCAAAGAGGCGCTGCTTCTTTACGTTGATTACTTCTTCTATAGAAGGAATTGTTCCTTCCGTCATCTCTCCCTTTGCCATGCGCTTTACTGCATTGCGGAGGTAGGTAAGCTTGCGGCGTGCTTCTTCCGGACGGACAAATGTTACTGCCATTCCTTCTGCACCTGCACGGCCTGTACGACCAATTCTGTGAACGTAAGTTGCTGCGTCAAATGGAAGCTCGTAGTTGATTACGTGGGTTAAACCGCCAATGTCTATACCGCGGGCGGCTACGTCTGTTGCTACGAGTATGCGTGTCTTCTTTGCGCGGAAGCGTGCGAGAATCTTTTCGCGCTGACCCTGAGGAATGTCTCCGTGGAGTGCTGCAACCTGGTATCCCTTTTCGTCAAGAACCTTGTTGAGCATGTCTGCGTCTGACTTTCTCTGAACGAATACAAGTCCGTAAAAGTCTGGAGAGATGTCTATAAGGCGTACAAGGGCTTCGATCTTTTCGTTCTGGCGCAAGAGCCAGTATTTCTGTTCGATTAAGAGGGGCTCTTCTTCGTGTCCTTCTTCTTCCACAATCTCGTAGTCACCCATGAACTTCTGGGCAATCTTAAGAATTGGCTGTGGAACTGTTGCGCTAAAGAGGAGTACGCGGCAGTCTGGGTTTGCAGCAGAGAAAATGTTTTCTATGTCGTCTACAAATCCCATGTCCAGCATTTCGTCGCCTTCGTCAAGGATAAAGTAGTCAATCTTGCTGATGTCGAGAACTCCGCGGTCCATAAGGTCCTGTACGCGTCCTGGTGTTCCAACTACGATTTCTACACCGCGGCGGAGAGAACGCATCTGTTCTCCCATGGAAGCTCCACCGTAAACTACGGCAGTGCGTGGGCAGCGTCCGGTTGTAAACGAAGCCATTTCTGTACAGGTCTGCATGGCAAGTTCGCGGGTTGGTTCAAGGATGATGGCTCTTACGTGGTCGCTTTCTTCGCGGAGGGTCTGGACAAGCGGCAGTCCGAATGCGGCTGTTTTTCCGGTACCTGTGCGTGCGCGTGCAATAACGTTTGCGTCTCCGTTCAAGAGGCGGGGTATTGCGAGCACCTGGATTGGTGACGGTACGCGGAAGCCCTTCTTGCGGATTGCTTCGAGTGTAACTTCGTCAAGGCCAAGGTCTTCAAAGTGAATTGTTTCGTCGTCTGCTTCGTCGGAGCTTTCTTCTGCTGCCGGAACAGAGGATTCTGCCTTTGACTGTGATTTTTCTTCTGAGTTTTCCGTGGCAACTGCTTCGGAAACATTCTGATCGGCGGTCTGTTTTTCCGCGTCCTGTGGAACGGATGTAGAAACTTCCGTTTCCTGTGAGAGAGTAGATTCTTCCATTATGTTTTCCCCATGCGCATTTTGCGCTGCATGAATTGCCTTGGAACCGCATAATGAAAAAACAAAACCGTTTCTTGATTGATTTTCCCCTGTACCAGACGCGGTCTACGGGCTTTCATGCCATGTAAAGTTTGCATAGTTTAGTAAATTTTTCAAAAGTTTGCAAGAGTTTGCAAGGAGTTTTCAAAGGAAATTCGGAGAAATTTTGGTAAAAGGATGAATTTGGGGGTGGGGAATATTTGGGGTAATATTTTGAAGTGGATTATCGGGTCAAGCCCGATAATGACAGGTTGGCTTATAATGACAGGTTGGGCTGGGAATGACAGGTGGGCTTATAAGGAAATGTAGCGGACAGAGGCACGGCAGGTGGTGGAAGGGTGCGCGGAGCGCATTGCAAAGCAATGGAGGCGAAAGCCGGAACCCTGGAAGTGCCTCAAAAAAGGCCTCCGTGCCATGTTTGAGGACGGGTTTTCTGGCGAAAACCCGCGGGTGTTTTATGCAAACATTTGACGCGCCCTCCATGGCGCTGTTTGTTTTTTTGGGGGGGGGCAAGGTCTTGCTCCAATAACATTTGTAGAACGAAGAAACTGCCGCAAAATAATTAGGAAAATAAAAGCTTAGTACCTGCGCCATTTTTCGCGTAGCTCTCCGTATCTTTTGTTTTTCGTGGTGAATTGCGATATTGTTATGTATTTTTAGCCTTATTCCTGTAGAATATCAAGCAAAGTTAAAATATAGTGTTGGTATAGAATTCAAACGGAGTAAATCTTATTTATAATAAGTGAGGAATAAATGGAAGCTGTTAAAAAGTCGGTTATTTTTGATTTGGACGGAACCTTGTGGGATGCTACCGGTTGCGCACCTGCTATATGGAACCGGATTTTTGAAAAGCATAGCGAAGTGGATTTTAGGATGACTCAGGAACTTGCCGCTTCTTTGATGGGAAAGACTATGGAAGAGATAGGAGATTTTCTTTTTCCAAATCTTCCTGTGGAAAAGCGCCATGCCATAACTGACGAGTTTGGGTTTGAAGAGGTTGCATACCTAAAGGAAAATGGTGCGGTCTTGTTTAAAGGCATGAAGGAAACGGTACAAAAGCTTTCTGATGAATACAATTTGTATATCGTAAGCAATTGTCAGGATGGGTATGTGCCTGCATTTCTTTTTGCTCACAAGATGGAAGTATTTTTTAAGGACATAGAAATGTCTGGGCGCACTGGTATGGATAAGGGTAAAAACATTTGCCTTATTATGGAAAGGAACGGAATATCAAAAGCGGATGCGGTTTATATTGGAGACACAGAAGGTGACGAAAAGGCTACGAGGTTTGCGGGGATTCCTTTTGTTTGGGCAAAGTACGGATTTGGAAAAGCCGTCTCTCCCGATGCGGTTTTGAACGATATAACGGAGCTTCCGTCTCTTCTTTCCAGTTTGTATGGCAGTTTATGAATAAACTGGGGGATGGCGAAAGAAAAGCTATGCAGATAATCAATTATTTTGAAAGCGGCAGAAAAGAATATTGGCTTGAGCAAATTAAAAAATGCGACTGGCGGGCTGGCGCGTATCTTTGCGAGCTTTTGAGCGGCGGAAGTTTTTTTGAAAAAGTCGGAGAAGGCTCGCGGGTCTTGCTTTTGACTGACGGTGAAAAACTTGTTGCCTTTTGTACCTACGCCAAGATGGACGAAATCCAGCCGACGGAGCTTTATCCTTGGCTTGGATTTGTTTACACATTTCCGGAATATCGCGGCCACCGCTACGCAGGACTTTTGTTCAAAGAGGCGGAACGGCTTGCCAGAGAGGAAGGCAAGAATGCGCTTTATGTTTCCACCGACCACGTCGGTCTTTACGAAAAATACGGCTTTACCTTTCGGGAAGAAGCGCAGAGCATTTATGGCGAAAGTTCCCGCGTGTATGAAAAAAATATTTAAGGAGAAAGAAAAATATGGATTTTTTTGAAGCAGTTGAAAAGCGTAGGACAATCCGTGACTTTGAGAATGTGGAAGTTTCTGATTCTGTTCTTGAAATAATTATTGGGGCTGCTTTTAAGGCTCCGACCAACGACCACTTGCGCGACTGGCATTATGTTATTGTAAAAGACAAGGCTGTTGCAGAAAAACTTTTGGGGCTTGTTCCAAAGACATTTTCCAAGGATGAACTTAAGGCTCTTTTCCGCGACTGGAATTTGACTGACGGACTTCAGCAGGACTGCTACAGTGATGCTTGCCCTAAGCAATACAGGATGCTCTTTGAAGCGTCTGCAATTATTGTTCCGCTTTTAAAGCAAAAGACGGATATTCTTAGGCCGGAAAACGTTTCCCATTTGAACGGTTTTGCTTCTATTTGGTGCAGCATAGAAAATATCTTTTTGGCGGCTACTGCGGAAGGCTTGGCTTGCAACCTTAGGATACCGCTTGGGGATGAGGCTTTGCGTGCCAGGGAAGTTCTTGGTTTTCCATCTGATTATTTTATGCCGTGTTTTATTGGTATTGGAAAGGCAAAGAAGGATGCTGTTCTTGTAAAGCAGAAAGAGATAAACCTAAAGGAAAGGGTTCACTGGAATAAGTTTTAGGTTCAATTTCGTTTTTTTTAGAAATATGTCATTATCGGGCTCGACCCGACAATCTGTTTTGAAAGATTACCGGAACAAGTCTGGTAATGACAGGCCTGTGCAAACCTTGAAATTTTAGCTTAAAAAAATGCGCAAATGTGTTAGTTTTTGAATTTTAAAGACTAATTAATAGGTATGAACAAAAAACTTTTTTGTAATAGCCGCATTTTTTTCTTGGCTTTTGTTTTGATGTTTGTACCTTTTTCTTCTTTTGCAAAGGGGGCTTCTTCTGCTCTTCTTAGGAATGCAGTTCAGGAAGTTGTGCGGAAAAGTCCTCCGGTTAAGAAGAAGAGTTTCTTTAGGGGAGCGGTGCTTTCTTCTTCTGCAAAGATGGACAAGCCTCTTGGGGAAAAGGAAGGCGACGCTAGATTTAAATTTGACAGCGGGCTAAGGGTTGACTTTACGGGGCTTTCCCTTTTTGCAGGGGCCGGTCTTCCTATGCAGACTGCTGATGAAATTAAATGCGGTCTTGACGGAGGGTTTTCTTCTGTAAAGAGTAAGGCTGTTACCAGGTGGGGTGTCTTGGCTCAAAGTCCAAGTGCCTATCCTCTTAGGGCTAAGGCTTCGGTTGGAACTCTTTCTTTTTCCCATGCACTTTCTCTTATGAAAAGTCCCTTGCTTTCTAGCGGAAGTTCTCTTAGGGCTATTTCTTTTGCAAAGGGGGATATTGCTTCTTCCATGCCGACTCTTTCTTCTTCCCAAAGGAATGAATCTTTATTTGC
>JAGACC010000118.1 GCA_017614295.1 Treponema sp. | reverse complement strand
GCCGTTGCACAGAAGCTTTTTGGGCTTGAAGACCTGCCGCTTTTGTTTGACGTCTTTTTGCATCTTGCAACGCTCTGTGCGGTAGTGCTTTTCTTTTGGAAAAAGATATGGAAGCTTTTGTGCACTTTTGCAAGGCTTGTTTTTAGAAGACCTGCTCCAGAGGGAATTGGCGAGGCAGAAGAAAAGAACAACCGCTCCTACATACTGGCAGTAATCCTTACCACTTTTGTTACAGGCGTAATTGGAATTGCGGTAGAAAAACTCCTTCCAAAGCTTAGCGTAAAATTTATTTGCATAGGCTTTATTGTTACGGCATGCCTTTTGATTATCTCTGCAATCATAGCAAAGAAGCAGAAGGCTGTGGCAGAAGATGGAGAGAAAAAAGCTCCGTCAAAGATTCAGGCGCTTATAATAGGTCTTGCACAGGGAATCGGAACACTGCCTGGCATTTCTAGAAGCGGTTCAACAATAGCGGGAGCACTTTCTTGCGGCGTAAACAGGCAGGTTGCAGGAGAATTTTCTTTTATAGCATCAATTCCTGCAATTCTAGGAGCCTTTATTCTTGAAGCAAAGGATTTGGGAAAAGTATCTTCTTCCATAGGAATTCTCCCAGTTGTCGCCGGATGTATTACCGCATTTGTAGTTGGATACGCTGCCCTTGCACTTCTTATGAAGATTATCAAAAAGGGAAAGCTTGAATGGTTTGCCTGCTACCTTATTCCTGCCGGAATTCTAGGACTACTGTTTCTTTAAAAATCCTTTTAGCAAAAAGAGCCTAGCCCCGATTGTAAGGGCGCGTGGTAAAAAATTGCATCCATGCAATTTTTTACCCATGAGTTTTCCTTTGGAAAACTCACCTTTTATTAAAATAACAAAATAAAGCGCCCTCCTTGGCGCTATTTATCCAACAACCAAGCCGGAACCCTGAAAAGCGGGGTAATAAAAAAAATTGGGGCAGCCAACAGGCTACCCCACAGTAAAAAAAGCAATACGCTCCAAAAAAACTATTCAGATTTTGCAGCACCCGGAAGGCCGATATCCTTTCTGTAGAACATGTTTTCGAACTTGATTTGCTCCATTGCACTGTAAGCACCTTTCCATGCACCTTCGAACGTGTCGCTGTAGCATGAGCAGGCAAGTACGCGTCCTCCGCTGGTTACAAGACCGGTTGAACCCGCTGGTATTGGGTTTGGATGACGGCGGTCTGCTATTGCTCCGGCAATGAATACCTTTGCTCCAATTTCTGCAACGCGCTCTTTTTCCATAAGAATGGGGATGCCCTTTGAGTATTCGCGGGGATAGCCTCCACTTACGGCAACAGGTGCTACTACAAAGCCTTTTTTCCATGCAAACTTAAAGTCTTTTAGAGTTCCGTCGCTTATAGATTTGCACATTGCGGCAAAGTCAAAGTCCATGAGGGGAAGAACCGCCTGTGTTTCCGGGTCACCAAGACGCACGTTGTATTCAAGGCATTTTGGTCCGTCTTTTGTTAGCATAAGCCCAAAGAAAATAAATCCGCGGTAGTCGTATTTTTCTGCGATAAGGCCTTTAAGGGTTGGCTCAAGAATGTTTTTGTTGAACTGCTCAAGAATTTCCGGAGTTACGTCGCTTACAGGGCTTATTGCTCCCATTCCACCGGTATTGGGTCCCTTTGCTCCGTCGCAGAGTCTCTTGTGGTCACGGGCACTCTGGAAAGGAACAATAACGGCTTTTCCTTCTTTTGCAAATTCCGGGGTTACGCTTACAGCCGCAAGAATTGAAATTTCGTCTCCGGTAAGGTATTCCTCTATTACAAGCTTGTTACCCGCTTCGCCAACGCTGTGGTTTTCCATAATGTCCACAACCGCATTCTTTGCGTCGTCCAAGGTCTTTGCTACAACAACACCCTTTCCGGCTGCAAGTCCGTCCGCTTTGATTACGATTGGGGCTCCCTGTTCTTCCACATAGGCTAAGGCTTCTTTTTCGTCAGTAAAAGTGCGGCTTTTTGCGCATGCCACACCGTACTTGTTCATAAAATCTTTGGCAAGGTCTTTGCTTGCTTCCAGCTGGGCAGCATCGTATTTTGCGCCAACCGTTGGAATTCCTGCATTCCAAAAAGCGTCTGCAATGCCTTCTGCAAGGGGATTTTCCGGGCCAACAACAACAAGGTCGCATTCTTCGTGTTTTGCAACCTGAACATAAGTCCCGTTCTTATCCGCTCTGTTCTGTATGTAATCTGTCTGGGAGATGTCCACGTTTACGCATTTGTCTTCAAAAGCAGTTCCACCGTTTCCGGGGACGCACACAACAGATTCAACCAAATTACTCTGGGCCAGCTTCCAAGCAATTGCATGTTCACGGCCACCGTTACCAACAACAAGTACTTTCATACGGCTATATTATGACAAAGACAGTGAATTTTCAAGTAGCAAAAAAACAGGTGCAGAAGGCAAGTACCAATCTTTATGAAAGTTAGGGAATGCAAATGTAAGCACGAAAGCACTTCCATTCCCGGCAGTAAACGCGTCAAAAAAGCCGAGCGCGGATACAAGGTATCTGACTCGCTTCGCTCGCACCGCGCAAATGCTTTTTTGCCACGTTTCCCGCCTCCATTCCAGTGCTTTCTTAACATATTTTTGTATTACAATTATTGAAAATATGCACTTGTCTTCTACCCCATAGGTGTAAAGGGGTAAAAAAAAACAGGTTCCCGGTGGGGGAGCCTGTTCTCTTTTGGAGTGGATAAGACACGCTTATTTTTTTGCGCACCTCTTTCCGCATGCTTTTGCTTTTGGTGCAGCCTTAGCTGGTTTTGCCGCTTTTTCTGCCTTAGGTGCCTTTGCTACCTTCTTTGCAGCGGGGGCTTTCTTTGCTTCTACTGTCTCGTCTACAATCTGTGAATCCGCATTTTTCTTTATGGAAGCAATTCCGTTCTTGCAGGCATCGCGGGTCTTGTAACCTTCACCGGAACCAACAATCTGTCCGTTGCGAGCAATAAGACGGAAGCGGTATTCCTTTTTCTTATCCAAATAGAGTTCATACTTTGGCTTGCTTTCTGCTTTAAATCCGGCAACAGTCTGATCTTCCACAGGAGAGTCTGCAATGCGCTGAATACTTGCAATACCTTTCTTGCAAGTAGCCTTTGTCTTGTAAACCTGCGAAGTAAGAACAATCTCTCCGTTTCCTGCAACCAAGTTGAATTTTACACCTGTCTTTGCTTTACTGACTACAAATTTTCCCATCCGTTCACCTCTCGATATTGTAGGCCGCATCCAAATGAGTATTCAGAAACAGCCCTTCTTACCATAAGTATAAAACAGCTTTTTTGATTTCGCAAATTTTATTTTTATATTTTACCCTATCATGTTGTCTTGTAGTCCTTAAGCAAGCCCATAACCTCTTCGGAAATCTGGTTGTTCTTCTTTGCCGAATCACTTGATTTTTCCGCATCGCTAGAAATCATGAATATGGAATCTGCCGCACGCTGTGAAAGTTCCTTGATGTTCTGAGCCTCTGAGCGCAAAGTTTCAATTCCGGAGAATACCACTTCGTTGTGCTTCTTCATGTTAACGGACTCTTCCTGAATTGCCTGAGAAGAAGCCTTTATTACTGCCATTGAATCAAGCATGCTCTTTGTTCCAATCTGCTGCTCGTCAATTCCTCCGTGAACTTCCTGAAGCATCTTTTCAATCTCACGGATCTTCTTTGTAACGTTCTCAAAAGACTTGGTGCTAAGGTTGGATGAACGCACAATGTCGCTGATAATGTCGTTAATCGTGTTGATAAGTTCGTTAATAGACTGGGACTGCTTAGAGGAGTTTTCCGCAAGCATACGGATTTCCTGTGCAACAACCGCAAAACCCTTACCAGCCTCACCTGCATGTGCCGCCTCAATAGAAGCGTTCATAGCAAGGAGGTTTGTACGCTGAGAAATGTCATCAATAACCTTGTTTGCATTAGAAAGGTTGGAAGACTGCTCCACAATCTGGTGAACCTTCTGCGATACAGCCTGCTGGTCTTTGCGTCCGGTTTCCGCATCCTGAACAAGCAGGTTATAGTTCTGGTAAATCTTGTTTACGTTCTTGTCTATGCTGTCCGTGTTTCCAGAAAGCTCTTCTACCGTAGCGGCAAAATTTGTAATCGTGTCTGTCTGAGTAGAAATCTTTCCGTTAAGCAGGTTAACAGAATCATTAAGGCGCTGGGTACTTTCAAAGACGGAATTTACGCTTTCACTCTGGATAGCGGCCTTAGAATCAATAGCTTCTATAGCACTTTCCGCAATGCTAACGGAATCCTTGGTGTTGTTGGTGTTTGATTCTACCTCGCGTCCTGTAGAGCCAAGCGTCAGAACGGAAGACTTAAGAGTAGAAACAAGGTTAAGCAAAGTCTTGTTAAGCATGTTGCAGCTCTTGGCAAGTTCACCAATCTCATCTTCATTACCAACCGGAATCTGGTGGGAGAGGTCAGCCTTTCCGGAAGCAATATCCGTAACGTGCATGGAAATATTCTTTACGCGGCCAAAAATCTTGCTTGTGGTAAAGGAAAGAACACCGATAAGACAGCCCAAAAGACCAAGTGTTATGATAACGGAAACAATAATGCTTCTTGTTATTGTGGCAACAATGGAATTTGAATCAAAGTCTGCACCTACAATACCTATTATGTTACCGCTTGCATCCTTAATAGGAGCATATACGCTGCTTGTCCATCCCCATTCATCCTGCTTCTGCAAACCGGAGCTTTCTATGGTACCGTCCCTCATACACTTAAACGGCGCTTCTCCATAGCTTGAAATATCTTCTTCCGTACCAATCGGGGAAAAGTTTTCTGTATCGCTTGGGTCACAACTTCCGTCTACAACATAGGCGTAAACCGTACCAGACTTTGGAACCATAGTATAAAGGTACTTACAGTTGGTAGCCGTCTTAAGCTTAAGGAGTTCTATGCGAAGGTCGTTGTAATACCTGTCGTTTTCGTCATTGGTCCTTGCAAGCTCCAAAAACCTTTCCGGATTTACAATAGAAGCCGCTCTTTTTGCAATAGGAATACCTGCCTCTTT
>JAGACC010000117.1 GCA_017614295.1 Treponema sp. | reverse complement strand
TCAAGAGAGTTTGCAGAGAAGACGGTTACGAAGATGGGGTTTACGACAAGTCCATAGAAGATGCAGAAAATTTCTTGAAGGAAGGTCTTCCCCCGGAACAAATAGCCCGCTGCATAGGGCTCCCCCTGGAAAAAGTCCAGGAACTTGCCCATGCACTATGCGTAAAAGCCTAGTGGCAAACAAGCGCCAGTACCACCCTCCCTTATATTGAATTTTCCGCACCTTTATGCTATGCTTTCCTAAATTCATATTCCCTGGAGAAAAAAATGTCCACACCGATTCAAAACTATTTGGCCGCATGCAACAACAACCCCAACCCGGCCATGATTTCTTACGTAGCAAACCTTCAGCAGGTAAAGGAAGTAGCCCCAGACATCGCAGCTTCCGTGGTAAATGAGCTGGAAAACCAGAGACGCCACCTAAAGCTCGTAGCAAGCGAAAACTACTGCTCGCTCAACGTACAGGCCGCAATGGGCAACCTTCTTACAGACAAGTACGCAGAAGGCTTCCCCGAACACCGCTATTACGGTGGCTGCGTAAACATTGACGCTGTGGAAAACACCGCCGCCCGCGAAGCAGAAAAGCTTTTCGGAGCAGACTACGCTTATGTCCAGCCCCACTCCGGAGCAGACACAAACCTGGTTGCATACTGGGCAATCCTCAGCGCAAAAGTTGAAACCCCAACACTCGAAGAGCTTGGCGTAAAGTCACTGGCAGAACTCACCGACGAACAGTTCGACATGCTAAGAAAACGCTTTGGAAACCAGAAGCTCATGGGACTCGACTACTCTTGTGGCGGACACCTTACCCACGGTTACCGCATGAACGTATCCGCACGCATGTTCGAAAGCCACCCGTACGGAGTAGACAGGGAAACAGGACTCCTCGACTACGATGCAATAGAAAAGCAGGCCATGGAAGTAAAGCCGCTCATCCTCTTAACAGGATTTTCAGCATACCCGCGCCGCATAGACTTCAAGCGCTTCCGCTCAATAGCAGACAAGTGTGGAGCAGTCCTTATGGTAGACATGGCACACTTTGCAGGACTTGTAGCCGGAAAGGCTCTCACAGGTGACTTCGACCCAGTAAAGTGGGCAGACATAGTAACAACCACAACCCACAAGACTCTCCGTGGTCCACGCGGTGCAATGATCCTCTGCAAAGAAGAATACAAAGACTATGTTAACAAGGGTTGCCCAATGGTACTGGGAGGCCCTCTCGGTCACGTAATGGCAGCAAAGGCAGTAGCCTTCAAAGAAGCAAATACACCTGCATTCCAGGAATACGCCCACAACGTAGTTAAAAACGCAGCAGCACTCGCAAAAGAATGCATGGCTCTTGGAATGAAGCTTCAGACAGGCGGAACAGACAACCACCTTATGCTCATAGACGTAACATCTTACGGACTTACAGGAAAGCAGGCAGAAGCAGCATTGTTCAAGTGCGGAGTAACAGCAAACGCAAACGCCCTCCCCTACGACAAGAACGGCGCATGGTGGACAAGCGGAATCCGTGTTGGTACACCGGGACTTACAACACTCGGCATGAACGAAAACGACATGAAGGAAGTTGCCAACATCATAGACCTGGTTCTTAAGGGAACAAAGCCTGGACTTACAAAAGAAGGCAAACCCGCAAAGGGAAAAATCGACCTTGACGAAGCCACAGAAAAGCAGGCAAAGGAACGCGTACAAAAGCTCCTCAGCGAACACGTTCTCTACAAAGACCTTGACCTTGACTTCCTCAAAAAAGAATTTGTGAACGCATAGTTCTTTTATTCTAATATGGGCGTTTCCCCGCTTGCGCGGGGCCGCGCTTTCCAGGGTTCCGCCTTTCGGCTCCATTGCTCCACTTCGTTGCGCAACCCGCTTGCGCGGGCCCTTCCAATCGCTAACGCAAAGAAGAGTTTATTTCTTGGCGGGAGCCAGCATGAAAAAAACAAAGCTTCATCTTTTTCTGTTTGCATCACTCCTTATTCTTACAGGCTGCTCATCTGTTCCACTATCCCATATTGAGATAGAAGAAAGCGGACGCATACACCAAGAACTTGCCCCAGGCTGCATTTCTGGCGAAGAATACAACTACCTTACCGGAGTCTGGAATTCAGGACAGGACACGCTTGCCCTTCAGATTCCCCTATGCAAGGCAACAAACCATCTCCTTACTCAGAACAAAAGAAACTCATTCACAGTTGTGGGTTTGGACGGCAATGAAGAAACAGAAAGCGAAAGCAAAAAAGACGCAAAGCCGCCAAAAGACCACGAGCTACACACATACGCAGGCTACACCCTCTGCTACCGGGAAAGCTACGAACTTGCAGAATGGGTTTCCTACAGCCTAACAAGAAGTCAGCTTGAACACAAGGTAACAGGACGCACCAACGACTTTAGGGCAGACACGCTCATCTCAACGGGATCCGCAAAACCGTCAGACTACAAGGGCTCAGGCTTTGACAGGGGACATTTGGCACCGGCCGCAGACATGGCATGGAGCATAAAAAGCGCGCATGACAGCTTCCTCATGAGCAACATGACTCCACAAACACCGTCATTCAACAGGGTAATCTGGAAGCTTTTGGAAGAAGCGGTAAGAAAATGGGCTCATCAATACGGAACAATTTACGTGGTTACAGGACCAGTCCTAGAAAAAGATGCAAGTGAATACGAGTCCATCGGGGAAAGCGAAGTGGCAGTTCCTGAATACTTCTACAAAGCACTATTGGTATTCATACCGGTCTACGCAGATACAAATTCAAACACAATTCCATTCCCCAATGCAAGAGAAAGCGGATATACAGAAGAAATAGAATCATACCGAGTTCAGTGTGCGGCATTCATAATCCCAAACAAAGGCTGCGGAAAAGACATATACAAATTCATCTGCACAATAGACCAGGCAGAAGAGAGGACTGGACTAGACTTCTTTGCAAACCTCCCCGACGAAGTAGAAGAACTTGCAGAAAGCGAATACGGAGAAATATTTCTTGAACCGTAAAGCTGTTAGCAGACAAAAGCCTAGCCGGGATTGGAGGGGTTGCGCAGCAAGTGCCAAAGGCACCGGCCGTAAGGCAAGCCCCGGAAAGCCCGTACAAAATGACCTCCCTGCCATTTTGTACTTACAGGTTTTCTTCTAAAACCCGCGGATATTTACGCAAACAAATAACGCGCCATCCATGTCGCTATCAGTCCACAATGGCAGGGGCAGTTTAAAAGGACGTCCGCTCCAGAAAAAACTACATTGATTCAGAATTATAGTTCACAAGCGTCGTAGCCTTAATCGGAGAAAGCACCCTCTCGTAGTTAAGGAAGGGAAGCCCAATCACTCCAAAAACACCGGCAACGCTAGCACCACCCTGCTCAACAAGATTCCTTGCAGCGGCAAGAGTTCCACCTGTTGCAATAAGATCGTCAACCAAAAGAATGCGCTTATCCTTGGTAATATCCGCAACATGGGCCTCTATCTCCGCAGTACCGTATTCAAGACTGTACTTGCAGCTAAAAGTCTTTCCGGGAAGCTTGCCCTTCTTTCTGATAAGCACAAGCGGAATCCCCATGCGGATTGCAAATGGAGAGGCAAAAATAAAACCGCGGGATTCAATAGCGGCAACCGCATCAATCTTTTCATCCTTGTAAATCTCTACCATGCGGTCAATGCAATAATTGAACGCTTCGGGATGACGCAATATACCTGTAATGTCGTAGAACAAAACCCCCGGCTTTGGAAAGTCAGGAATTCTTCCGATTACCTTGTCCAATACTTCAAAATCTTTATTCTGTGCCATACATCTATTTTATTATGAAAATTTCTTTCTGTCTATACGGCTCATGGCAGTACGCTTAAGACGCACGTTCTCCAGGTAAGACTTAAGCAGATCAGAATCCTCGTTCTCTATACCGGACTTAATCGTTTGCAAAGACTGCTGGAATTTTTCTATGTGCCCCAAAAGCTCCTTCTTGTTCGCAAGGAAAAGCTCCGTCCAAAGAGGCGCGTTAATCAGGGCAATCCTTGTAAGGTCCTCAAAGCTTCCCCCTCCAAAAGCCGTAACCTCAGTATCCTCCGCAGAATCAACAAGGGCACTTGCAATAACATGGCAAAGCTGGCTGGTAAAAGCAATCTTGTGGTCGTGAACATTAGCACCTGTCTCCACAATCCGGGTAAATCCCATAGCCTCAATCAGACACTTAAAAAGCCTAAGGTTCTCCGCATCCGTATGCTCGAGAGGCATCACTATGTAGTTGTGACCCTCAAAAACACTGCCGTTAGAAGCCGCATACCCCTCGCGCTCGCTACCCGCCATAGGATGACCCGGAATAAAATCAAAAGCAGCTCCCTTAAGTTCATCCATGCGTTCAAAAATCAGAGCCTTAACGCCGCTTATATCAGAAACAATAGCACCCTTCTTAAAGTCGCTCTTGTGGGCACACAAAAAATCCGCCGTAGCATGGGGATAAAGACAAACGTAAACACAGTCACACTGGGAAAGCATCAGGGGAGCATCTTCCACGGAAAAAACCTTGTCCGCAATCTGCTGCTCAAGACACATATCCAAAGAAGCCCTGTTAATATCGCAAGCATAAATCTTTCCGGAAGCCCCTTCCTTAGAAAGCACGTTAGACCTTATAGCCTTTGCAAGAGAGCCTCCCATAAG
>JAGACC010000116.1 GCA_017614295.1 Treponema sp. | reverse complement strand
ATAACCTTGGAAATGCATTCGTTAAGCGCTGCCGTGGAGACATATAGCGAATTTGGCTCTTCCAGGTCGCATACGGTTGCAAGACGCCACAAAGTCCGTATTTCTGAAAAGCGGAAACCTGAGTCAAGGCCTGTTGTAAAGAACTGTATCTTATCGCTGTTCAAGACGTAAAGCTTTGCAACAAGAATTACAATGCCCAATAATAGTAAAACAGAAACAACTATATTCAATTGAAATTGACCTCTCTATGATTATACTATATTATCGTATTTGCGATGAAAAAAAAATATCTTTTGCTCGAATTTGCAATAGTTTTTATATTTCTTTTGCTGCCGCCAATTTTTGTTACAAGGGCTGAACTTCCCCCTTCTTTGCGTAAGGGTGCCTTTTCTTTTGCCTTTTTGCCCCAGCTTTTTATAGCCATTCTGCTGAATTTTCAGTGGAGAAAAAAAACTTCCCTTACAAAAAAAAAGTCTTTTGAAAAGCTTATTTCTATTCTTAAATGGGGTACGATTACATTTGGTCTTCTTATGCTGATTTTTGCCCTGATTCTGGCTTTGCAGATGATTTTTGGAAGCTCTTCTTCTGCTGATTTTTTTTCCAATTTGTCCAGCGACCTTGTTTTTGAGCCAAGATTCCTTTTTTTTCTTTCGCTTGCAGTGAATTTTTTGGCAGGAGCTTTTTACGAGGAGGTTCTCTACAGGGAATTTGTTCCAAAGACACTTTATGCCCTGCTGGAAGGATTCTCTTCTGACAGGGGAAGGATTACAATCAGGATTATTGTGGAATCTTTTGCAGTGCTTGTTTTTGCTGCAGCCCACCGCTACATGGGTCTTTTTGCTGTATTGAACGCTTTATTGTGCGCTATTGCCCTTAGGAACTGCTACGTTAAGACAGGCGGTGCTTACACGGGAACCATAGTCCATTTTTTATACAACATGATGAATTTGTTTTTTGTTCTAAGACAGGTAATCTGTTGAAAGCTTTTGCAGACCAAGCCTAGCCCCGATTGTAAGGGCGGCGAAGCCGTTGCCCTTAGGCAATGAAGCGGGAAAGGGACCCGCGGAACCCTGGAAAGCGGGTAAAAATGCCCTCCATGGCATTTTTACCCGTGAGTTTTCTTTCGAAAACTCACCAGTCCCTCTGCAATCGAATGACGCGCCCTCCATGGCGCGTTGGTTGTCAGGGAAAAATGCCATGGATTTGGACGGTTCCGAAGGACCGGACACAGTTTTTCCATAACGGCGGCTCCAGAAGATTAATATTATAAAATTTTGGTGATACTTGCAAACAATTGTTTTATATGATAAAGTAATAAAATAAATCAAAATGCGGATATTCCGCAAAAAATACGGCAAGGGTAAAAGATGATATACACAGATACCAGAGACAAAAAAGTAAAAGTAGATTTTAAGACCGCTGTAATGGGCGGTATGAACCCAAAGACAGGCGGACTTTACATTCCTGTTGAATTTCCAAAACTTGCCCCGTCATTTTTGAACCGCACTCCCTCACCTTCTTTCCGTGACATTGCATACGAGATGGCAAAGCCTTACGTTAAGGACGAGATTCCTGATGCAGACCTTCAGTCAATAATTCAGGACGCATATCCTTTTATGCCTCAGGTTGTTCCGATTGATCCGGTTACATACGTTCTTGAGCTTTTCCACGGACCTACATGTGCCTTTAAGGACTTTGGCGCACGCTTTATGGCCCGCGTTATGTCTTATTTTAACCGTGGTGAAGACGGTAACCTCCATATTTTGGTTGCAACCAGCGGAGACACAGGTAGTGCTGTTGGTAGCGCATTCCACAATGTTCCTGGCATTGACGTAACAATTCTTTATCCGGACGGAAAGATTTCTCCACTTCAGGAGAAGCAGCTTTCTACTTTTGACGGTAACGTCCGCGCTCTTAAGGTTAAGGGTACTTTTGACGACTGCCAGAAGCTTGTAAAGACTGCCTTTACAGATGAAGACCTCCGCAAGAAATTCCGCCTTTCTTCTGCAAACTCTATAAACATAGCACGCCTTTTGCCGCAGAGTTTCTATTATATGTATTCATCTCTTGTTGTTAGCGAGCGTGTTCCACATGACAGCAAGATTGACAACCCTGCTATTATTGCAGTTGTTCCAAGCGGTAACTTTGGTAACCTTACAAGCGGTCTTATTGCCCGTGAGATGGGTGCTCCAATTGCCGGTTTTGTTGCAGCTACAAATTCAAACCACACTATTCCTGACTGGATTGCAACTGGTGAATACAACGCCCGTCCATCCGTAGCAACTCTTAGCAACGCAATGGATGTTGGTGCTCCAAGCAATTACGAGAGAATCGCAGCTATGTATTCTCTTGAGCAGGTACGCTCTCTGTTTGCTTCTTACTGGACGGATGATGAGGGTACGCTCAAGGCTGTTGCAGACTGCAATCTTAAGACTGGCTATATAATTGATCCTCACGGAGCTGTCGGTTGGAAGGCTTGGGATGATTTGCGCCACGGTGCAATGGCAAAGCTTATGGAAGGAAAGGAAGAGGTTGACATTAACAAGACTGGTCTTACCGCTAACGTTCCTTCTTGGGCTGAATATGTTACTGGCGGAAAAGCGGTTGGCATTTGTCTTGAAACTGCACATCCTGCAAAGTTTGGTGCTACTGTACAAAAGGCTATTGGCCGCGAACCAAGTATGCCGGACAGACTTGAGAAGGTAATGGCACTCCCCGACCGCGCAATTCCTATGTCTAAGGAATACGAGCCGTTCAAAGAGTGGCTTTGCGAAAACCTTTAGTTTTTATGCTTTTTACGACGGACTGGTTTTTTGCCGGTCCGTTTTTTTTTGGAAAAAAATGAAAAAATTTGGCTAGCCTTATTGACATTTTTTGTTATAGT
>JAGACC010000015.1 GCA_017614295.1 Treponema sp. | reverse complement strand
TTCTCATCTATTTTTACAGGATTTTTTTTAATACGAAGTTTAACGGAACGCCCGGCAAGATTCTTTGTAAATTTAGAATTTGCAGGGAAGACGGAATGCCTGTAACTTGGGAAACTGCACTAAAAAGGGAATCTCTCTATATGGTCATTTCTATTTTTGGAACTTTATTGTTTTATAAAAGCTTTTTGGCTAACCGTGCAGAAATAGATACTTATGCGTTTGCAATGTCTTTACATTCACGAAGTGTAGTAGCAAAAATATACACTTTGGCTATTAGAATAATCTATATTTTTGATTTTGGAAAAGCTTTCTTTTCGCCAAAAAGGCTTACCCTTCACGACCAGATTGCAGGAACAGTAGTTCTTTACAGGTTGTAGAAAGGCAAAGAAACCTACGCGGGGAACTTCGTTGTAACTTACTCCGCCATGGAACCCCTTTAGTACCGCCGCAAGGCGGTATGAGCGTTAGCGAAGGGTGGAACGGCGGTGGCGCAAAGGCATGGCTGTCGAGTTAGAGTGGCAATGAATGGTAGAGCCAAGAGGGCTTAGTCCAAAAAATTTATCCTAAAAGCTAACGTCCCGAAAGTGTCTTTTTCCACCTTGCAAGGTTTTGAAGTGCGGCTATAGGGGTAAGGTTGTCTACGTCCAAGGAAAGTATCTCGTCCAGGATAAGCTCTTCGTCGCTAAAAAGCGCTCCGGTAAGTGATTGTCGTTTTACGGCTTCCTCTTTCTGCTGAATTGCAGGCTGCCTTACGATTGTCTCTTCCACTTCTTCCGGTGTTGCGGAAACGATTGGCTGGTCGGAGGCTTCGTTTTGTATGCGTTCAAGGATAGACTTTGCCCTTTGTATTACAGGCTCCGGTATTCCCGCCAAGGATGCAACGTGGATTCCGTAGCTGTTGCGGCTGTTGCCTTCTATTACTTTGCGGAGGAATACTATCTCAGGTCCCTCTTCGTCTACCGCCATGCAAAGCTTTACAAGTCCCGGGTGCTCCATTCGGGTAAGCTCGTGGTAGTGGGTTGCAAAGAGCGTCTTGCACCTGATTCTGTTTAGAAGGTATTCGCTTACTGCCCAAGCTATGGAAAGTCCGTCTTCCGTACTTGTTCCACGGCCTACTTCGTCCATGATTACAAGGGAGCGTTCCGTTGCTGAGCGCAGTATGTGGGCTGTTTCCGTCATTTCTACAAGGAAGGTCGATTCTCCGCGGGCTAGGTTGTCGCTTGCTCCTACGCGGCAAAAAATCCTGTCCACTATTCCAAGCCGGGCGCTTTCGCAGGGAACAAAGCTTCCTGTTTGGGCAAGAAGGGCTATGAGTGCGTTCTGCCTTAGGAAGGTGCTTTTACCAGCCATGTTTGGTCCTGTGATTAGGGCAAAGCTGCATGGGGTTTTCTCTCCGGCAAGGCTAAGGTCGTTGGGAACAAATTCTCCAGAAGGAAGGTGCTGCTCCACTACGGGATGGCGGCCGTTCTTTACTTCAAAGGCAAGGCTTTGGTCTACGGTTGGGCGGACCCAATCGTGTGTGCATGCTGCCTGGGAAAATGAAGCGCATACGTCTGCATAGGCAATTTCTGCTGCCATCTGCTGAAGGTATGGAATGTATTCTTTTAGCGAGTTTCGGATTTGAAGGAATAAGTCCCTTTCCAGCTCCAGAACTTTTGTGCCGGATTCGTTAAGGCTTGTCTCCAGCTCCTGAAGCTTTTCCGTCGTGTAGCGGTCTGCGTTTACCATTGAACGGCGGATTATAAAATGCGAGGGAACCATAGAAAGCTTTCCCTTTGTTACTTCTATGCAGAAGCCCGCGTTGTTGGTCTTTTTTATCCTAAGGTTGGGTATTCCTGTATTCTGTCTTTCTTCTTCTATATATTCTTCCAGGATGCGGGTAAAGTCTGTCTGAACATGGCGCCAGTGGTCAAGTTCTTCGCTCCAGCCTTCCCTAATGATTCTGCCTTCCGTAAGGATTGTGGATGGGTCGTCCAAAATGGATGATGCTATTAGCTCCACGATTTTTTGTGCGGGGGCAATGTCTAGCGATGCAAAGTTAAAGTTGCCAAGTGTCTGCTGAGCCAAAAGCCATAGTTCCAAGCTGTGCCTTAGCGCCTGAAGATCCTTTGCGTGGGCCTTGTCCATTGCAATTCTTCCTGCAAGACGCTCTATGTCCAGGATTCCTTCTATTTGCATGCGGAATTTTTTTAGAAGGGAGCGGTCTGTTGCAAAAAGCTCTACGTGGTTCTGCCTTGAAAGGATGCGCTTTAGGTCTGTAAGGGGGAACATGAGCCATTCCCTTAGCATGCGGCTACCCATTGCAGTTCTTGTAAAGTCTACGCATTCAAGCAGGCTGAACTGTGATGAGCCGTCCCTAAGGTTTGCGCTTACTTCCAGGTTCCTAAAAGATGAATCGTCTATGATAACGTAATCGCTGTCGCTGTAGATGTTTATTGAGCGCACGTGGGGGGAAAGAGTGTTTGTTGTCTTTTCCAGATAGTCAAGAAGGAAACCTGCAGGAGCTACTTCCGGGGATGTTTCCGTTAGCGAAAAAGAGCGGAGGTTTGCCGTCTTGAACTGCTTTATAAGTCTTTTGTAGCTTAGTTCTGTATTAAAATTCCAGTCGGGGTACCATGAAACTGAAAGGTTTTGGTTAAGCTCTAGGACGGACTGGACTATGCGGTTCTTTTTTAGGCTGTCGGGAAGAAGGATTTCCCTTGCACGGCAGCGCAAAAGTTCCTTGGGAAAATTCTGTTCCAGTGAATCTGCGGGGAAGCTTGTAGCCCTGAATTCTCCGGTGGTAACGTCTATACAGGCAAAAGCGGCAGATTTTCCGCTTACAAAAAGAGATGAAAGAAAGTTGTTTACTCCGCCTTCAAGGTATTCGCTTTCCAGTGCTGTACCAGGGGTAATCACTTCCAGAACCTTTCGTTCCGTAAGCCCCTGTCCTGGTTTTGCTACTTCCCCAACCTGCTCGGCAATAGCTATTTTTTTTCCGAGGCGCAAGAGACGTGCTATGTATATTTTGCTTGCGTGGTAGGGAACACCGCACATGTGGCGGTCTCCGCGGTGAGTTAGAGTAAGGTTTAAAAGACGCGACACCTCATCGGCATCGCTGTCGAACATCTCATAAAAATCCCCGACCCTAAAGAACAGAACTTCATTCCTGTAGTTGTCCTTTAAGGTCTGGTATTGTATAAAAAGAGGAGTATCTTTTTCTTCCGCCATGACGGACTACTTTCTAAGCTGAGCAATTACTTTGTCTGTTATATCTACAGAGTCGCTGTACCAAAGGATTGAGTTGTTCTGCTGTGGGCTTAAAACCATGCAGTAGCCTTCCTGTTCTGCTACGCTTCCGATAATTCTGTAAAGTCTCTTGTAGAAAGCATCGCCAGATTCCATGCTGCCCTTAAGGCGCTTTAGCTCTGCGTTCTTGCTTGCAGTATAGTCACGAAGGTTCTGTGCCTTTGTGTTTATTTCTTCCTGAAGCTTTTCTGCTTCTGCATTCTTTCCTGCCACAGCGTATTCGCTCTTGCGGGTCTTTAAATCCTGAAGCTCATTGGTAAGGCGTGTGATTTCTGCCTGGAAGGAAGCCTTCTTTGCCTCGTAATTGCGCATTGACTGTGAATTGTTAAAAAATGCCTTGTAAACACGGTCTGTGTCAACAACTGCAAATTTTGTAATCTGTTCAGCAAATATGTTACTTGCCAAACCGCAAACCATAAAAGCTAAAAGCAAAACCAATTTCTTCATCTTATTTACACTCCTGTCTGATATAATTAAAGAAGTCCCAAAATATCCGCCAGTTCCTCATCCGGCGAATACTTTTTAGGATTCCGAATTACCTGTTTACCATGTTGAATGAAAGGACAAAGTGCAGGCTGTCCCTGAATGTGTCCACTATGTCCGAATCATCGTCACGCCATGTGAATTTTCCGTCTTCCATCTTGAACTGGCTTACGAAAAGGAGGCGCAAAGGCAACTGCTGCATACAACACCTGATGCTTGGACCAAAGCTGAAGTACCAGTCGTCCATGTTTGACAAATCGGTGAACATATCGCTTGGCGTATCCTTTAGGCATGAAGCGTCAAAGAAGAGGTCAAGTGCGATAAGGTTGGGGATTACAGGCATGCGGAGTTCAACAGAGTTGTTCCACAAAGCCCTTCCGCGTCCAAATCCAGAGTTGTAGATTGTCCATCCGCGTCCGTAGAACATACCGTCTATGTAGAGCTGGTTTGACTGCTTGATTGAGCTGTCGAATGCCGGCAACTGGAATGAAAGTCCTGAATATCCCATAAGGATAACCTTGAAGTCCCAAGTTTCCGTAACAGGCCAGTCTATGAGGGTAAAGTATTTTTCTGCCTTTGTGTCTGTGCGAAGGAAGAATTCTGTTTCACCCCACTCGTCGTCAAACGGAAGGATTCCCTTTGGAATAAGTCCATGCCATGTAAAGCGCTGGCTAAGGAACCAACCCTTTGTTGCATCCCAGGCAATGTCGCGTCCGTCAAGAGAAAGCTGGGTAAAGATGCTGGTTCTTGGGCGCAAGTTTCCATTGTAGTCGGAAACGGTCGTGTCTGTTGCAATATATGCCTTGTCGTCGTACTTGTTGTTGAGCAAGCTTCCGCTTATACCGCCTGTCAAAGTAACAAGGGCAAAGTCGCGGCTCCACCTTCTTCCGATTGTGTCCGAAAGGGTGATTGCGTTCTGCTCGTACTGCATATAGTAATAGGAAGAATTGAGGCTTCCGTCCGGCATGTAGAAATTGCGGGCATCATATTCCTTTGAATGTGACAAGCTAAGGGATACCGTGTTGCTTATAGGACGGTCAAAGAGCCAGTTCTGTCCGTAAGAGAATGAAAGAGACTGCTGGTCCGTAGAAAGGGTTAAGCCTGCAGAAACAGACTTTCCTTCGCCAAAGAGGTTCCTGTCCTGAATCTTT
Source organism: Treponema sp. (assembly GCA_017614295.1). GTDB lineage: Bacteria > Spirochaetota > Spirochaetia > Treponematales > Treponemataceae > Treponema_D. Next base: position 18,186 of record JAGACC010000015.1, on the reverse strand, counting down.
GTAAAGAGGGCTACCGGGAATTCATCCGGATCCGAAACACCGCTGAAGGTAAGACCAAAGTCAAGAGATGTTGTTGACTGCTCTTCCACCGTAAATACAAGGTCTACAAGGTTGTTTTCTGAACCAGGGTTAACCTGCGGAGAAACATGGGAGAAGAACTGGAGGTTGTAAAGGTTTCTCATTGCGGCATTTACCTTTGCATAAGAGAAGATGTCTCCGCTTTCGATTGGAATTTCGCGGCGGATAACTTCTTCCTTAGTCTTGGCATTACCCTTGATGATGATTTCCTCTACGTGGCTTCTTGCATTTTCCTGAATGTGCATTACATAGGAAACAGTATGCTGCTCTGCGTCCTTCTTCTGGTCAACAGCAAACTGGTTGGATGTGTAGCCGTTTTCGTAGTATTTTGTCTGGACTGCAAGCACGGATTCCTGGAATGCAGTTTCGTTGTATGTTGCGCCTGTCTTTAGCGTTACAAGTTCATTGAGTTCTTCCGTAGAAAAGACCTTGTTGCCAACAAACTTAAGCCCCGTAAATTTATAGACTGAACCTTCCTTGATGTTAAAGCGGATGGCAAGTTCCCTGCGTCCCTTTTTCTCGTTGAATGAAGGTGTTGTGGTAACGTTCACTACCTGGGCGTCTACATAGCCTTTTTCCATATAGTATGCAACGATAGCCTTTTTGTCCTGCTCTACCATGGATTCCTGGTAAGAACCCTTGGTAATAAGGCCTACTTCCTTTAGAGAAATCTTGCTCTTGAGTGCGCGGGAAGACATAACGTTGTTGCCGGAAAACTGGATGCTGTTTACGACTGTCTGCTGACCTTCTGAAATCTTGAAGGTAATCTGAAAGCCCTTGTCCTTCTTTTCTGCGGTAGATGAAACCTTTATCTCTGAAAAGCCCTTGCTGGCGTAGAGGTCAAGAAGTACCTTTTCGTCATTAAGGCGCTTGTCTTCGCTGTATATGTCCTTTTCCTTGGATGAAATTGCAGACTTAAGCTCTGACACGCGGACCTTGTTGTTGCCCACGAACCTTACCTTGGAAACGATGGGGAATTCAACTACAGAAAGCTTGACTATTACGTAGGAATGGCTTGCATCGCCAACTGCCTGCGGGTTAACCTCGTCAAAGTAGTTGAGCGCGAATATGCGGTTCAAAAGGTCGGAGAAAACTTCGTCTGAAAATTCCTCTCCAATAAAGTTGCTGGTTACGCCAGTCAAATCGCTCTGCTTTATGTTATCAAGTCCCTCAAAGACAATCTTCTTGATGGGCTTTCCGTAGTACCAGTCACTCTGGGCAAATACCGGTGAAAGGTGGCAGAATACAGAAAGGGCAAAAAGTGCCAGCAAAACAAAACGACGTTTAGCAGAATGCAGGATATGCATACAATTCCTCTTTTTTTAAAAACTGAATCTCCATGAAAGGGTAACTGACGTTGCAGGAACCCATGACTCTTGGAGCTGACCCATCTCCGGGGCAAACTGCCAGCGGATGTTTGCAAAGGGAGCCATAAGCTCAAGACCAAATTCTGGTTGGAACACAAGCCCCCCGTCTTCCGAGTCATTAAAAAGCACGTCGTTTTCGTCGTATGTCCACCGCAAAAGGCCGTCTACATAAACTGAATTGCCGAAGTACTTTCCAATATAAACAGTCGTATTGTCAAAATAGTTACCAAATGTGGTATTTTTTGACTGCGAAGACATATTCTGCGTTATGGCATTCTGCAAAAGCGATGTGCGTATTGAGAATATATCAAAATTAAGCAAGTCGCGCAATCCTTTTTCGACTTTTCTTAGAATAAGTGTCTGGGTAACAAAATCACCGGCTGTAACCGCAAAAGTGCCCATGGAGCTGCTGTCTCCGGTAAGAATCTGGCCTAACATTTCCATGATTTCCTTCTCCGACTTTGCAGGGCTAGCCGTAAATGTTGGGTTGAACTGGGAAAGAGGCTGGTTCTGGGCCGCAAGGGTAATCATTATGGAGTTGCCGTTATCGTCACGTTCACGGGTTTCTGCGCGTACGGTAAGAATAGGGTCAAACTTTGCCTGGGTTTCGTTGAGCGTGATGCGTCCTTCCTTAAGGTAGAAGTTCCTGCTAAAGTAGAAGACTTCTCCTCCCCTCAAGGCTACGTCTCCCTCTACCGCCCACTGGTTTGTGGAAGTGTCCATCGTAAAGTGGATTGGCGTTCCGGGAGCAACAAGACCTCTAACAAGCGGGTTTATAAGGAAATTTACCTTCTGGCCTATGAAGAGGTTCAAGTCTATGTTCATCTTTAGCTTTTCAGCAAGTCCAGACGATTCAGCTTCAGATTCGGCTTCTTCTTTTTCCTTATCCTTATTCTTTCCTTCATCCTTCTTGGAGGTAAGGGTTGAAAGTCCAAGCGTACCAAAGTCTTCCATAACGGTTATCTCTGAATTTTCAAGCGAGACAGAGCCCTGCAGGTTGAATGAGTTGTCTCCGTAGAGGATGTGGGTGTCTACGGCGGTGCGTCCCTTTAGGGTTACGAGAGGAAGCTTTACGTTTACGGGAATTCCGTCCTTTTCCGTGGCAACAGCAACGTCCAGCGAGTCCAAGTGCAGCCTGTCCAGTATTACAGACACTCCCAGCTGCATAACGCCGTCCTTTATCCTAAAAATGGTGTCGCTAACGTCTATTTTGTTCTGAACCATGGTAACAAGCATCTGTTCTGCCGTAATGTGGTTATCTACGAACATTGGCAGTATAAAGTCCAGGTTGGAGAATACTATGGAACCGTCTATGTTGGGGTCGGAAGAAAGACCAGAAATTACCGCCTGACCGTTCAAAACTCCGCTGTAGACGGAAAGCATGGAATTGTCCAGGAAAACCGCCAGCTTTGGAATGTCGCAGAAGAGGTTTGTAAGCACCAGGTTAAGGTAATTGCCCTTTATGTTTCCGCTAAGGTTAAAGTGCAGGGGCTTTTTTTCGTCCACAGACACGTTTAGCGTACCGGATTCATGCAGGATTGCGGAAAGGCCCAGGGATTCGTCAGACTTAACGCTAACGTGCTCGGGTGTCTTTTCCAGCTCCAGGTGTATCGGGACGTATTTTTTAAGAAGGTCACCGGACATTTTGTCTACGTCCAGCTTTACGGATATGGAGCTTGGGATAAGAGGCTTGTCTTCTCCTTCTTCATCTTCGCCAAGTTTTTCTATTGTTATGCTTGCAGGGGCAAAAAGCTTTTTTCCGGCAGCCTTAAGGGAAAGGTCCACAGCCATCTGCCCCGAAAAAGCCGCAAGGTCAAAGGATGCGGTTATGTTCCTTGCGCTTATGCTACCCCAGTCAACGCTCATGCCGGGAATTGTAAAGGCACCTTCAACAAAGGCAAGTGTTCCAGAGGCATTAAGCTTGTTTCCTCCAGTATGCATGGAAAGCCTTGCAAGTTCCAGAGAGACGTAGGGGTTTTCTATAGTACCGCTAGCCGTAACTGTTCCGGTAACAAGGTCTTCTGCCCCCTGCCCCTTTATTACGCGGAAAAGCGGGAAGTTTTCTATTACCACGCGGGAATTGAAGTAGCAGTTTTTCTTTAGGGAATCACCAGAAAGCTCCCCTCCAAGCGGATTCGTAAGGTCTGCGTCTACGCTAAGCTTTTCCAGAGTTACTGGGTTTGCCATGTTTATGGAAAGGTTTGCAGAGTCGAACACGCCCTCGTTTATGTTCCAAAGGAAGTAGCCCTTTCCGTCCAGTGATGAACTGTCATCGGTATAGCTAACAGTGTTAAGGACTGCCCCCTTACTGTCTATCTGTCCGGTCATGGAAATACGAGGCATTACGGGAAGGTTACCGCTAGTCTCGGAAAGCGAAAGCTCTTCTATATTAACAAGAAGCCCCGCCTTGCTGCTGTAGGAGAACTGCATGTAGGTAGAAAGCGTAAGCATGAATTTTGAAAGGGCCACGGGGAAAGACTGCACCTGGAATGAACCGAATATGTCGTTGCTAAAGTCCACCATGGCTTCAAGACCGTAGTCCCCGGTTACGTTTACCCAGCTGTCAAAGGAATAGACTCCCGAAAGGTTGTATGGAATCTTGTTCACTTCCATGGAAGATGCAAATTCTATCTGCCTGCGGGCTTTTGAAATGCTTGCGTCCACGGTTGCATTCATGTTTATTCCGCCGTAAACAGCCTCCATGCGGGAAATCCTAAGGCTCCGGTCGTTGCCTTCAAATTCAAGGATTACGCTCTGGTCCTCCCTTGAAGGATTCCTTACCAAAACAGACGGGGATGCAAAAGAAAATGAATTAAAGTCCGTAAAGAAGGTAATCTCAGAATTCGTCATGTAAGAAGCAAACTTTGGCGCAAGGCTTTTAATCGTTTCCGACTGCTGCTCCTTCATAAAGAAGGCTGCATACTCAACGATCGTGTCGGCAAAGAGTCCGTCCACATTCAGCTTGGTGTTAAGGAACTTCCTGCCAGAAAAAGACGCATTGCCGGTAAGACCAATCTTTGCGGGTGAAGAATAGTCCTGCAAGTGCGAATTGTCCAATGCGGAGAAAGAGAAGCTATAGCCGCCAGCAAAGGGCTGCAAACTAACAAGAACAGAAGAAAGAGTCTTTTCCCCAAAGCTTACACCCGGAGAGCTAACCGATATTCCCTTGCCGGAAGGACGGACATATACGTTTCCGGAAACAGAGTGCCCGTTTGGGAAGGTATAGTGGGAAAGGCTTATGTCCGCGGAGGGAAGAAGGCTTGCAAGTTCCATGGAGCCCTTTACCCTTACCCCCAAAGCCTTGCCGCTTGCGCTAACAGAATCCACGTAGACAGTAGAATTGTCCCCGTGAACGGCAAAAGCTATGTCTTCCTGGGTAGGCAGGTAGCCCTCCGGCAGAACAAATGAACCGCTTCCGCTCCAGTCGTATTTTTTGGTGAGCAGGTTGCAGTTAAAGGAAAGATCTGCGGTATATTCGCTGTTAAGGAAAGAGCTTATGTGCTTGTTGCCCATAGGAATCCTTACTACGGACGCAGGACTAAGCTTCTTCATGCTAAAGTTTGACTCAAGGTTTCCGCTGTAGAGGTTAAGGCTTGCAAAAAGGTCGTAATTCTTAAGCCCCTGGGAAGAGCGGATTACAGCAAGACCGTTTGAATAGCGGGCAAGGAATTCCATCTTGCTTACCGTATAGTCAGAACCCCTGTAGCCGTCGATGGAGACAATCATGGAGCTGCCGTCCACGGAAGAAAGCACGTTTCCGTTTATGCTAAAGTTTGCCCCTGCCATAAGGTTGGAAAACTTTGCGTAGGCATAACCGTCAAGGGTGGTTTCAACAGACATACCGTTCTTCTGCCTCTTTAAAGAGAGAGAGCGGATTGCAGCAGTGTACTCCTTTCCGGAAGACTTGTAGGAAGCCCTAACGTTTCTTGCGTGCACGTCAAAGGGAAGGAAAGACACCGCCATCTTAATAGCGCCAATAAGACTTTCGTCCATAAAGCCCTTCTTTTCAGGCTTATCTTCCTTTCCACCCTTACCGAGGGCTTTTAATTTTTCCAAGACTTGTGTATATTTTTCCTTGTCAAACTCAAAGTCAACATCGTTTATGAGGACTTTTGTGAATGCACCCTTGAAATTCTTGTGCAAAAGCTGGCTAAGACTGTATTTTACGGACGCCTTTCTTACGGTAAGAATCAGCTCCCCGCTTTCAATGTCGTAGACTTCTATGCCCTGAATGTGGATTCCGCTAAAAATCGAAGGGGAAAGACTCTTGTACCTTACGCCAAGACCGGTTTTGTCCTTAAGAACAACCAAAGCCTCCTTCTCGTAAGAGCGCACAAGCCTGGAAACGGAGACATAGATTGGACGCAGGGCAGTCAATATGACCACAAAAATGAGGAGAAATATGCCAATTCCAATACAGTTCCTAACCCAAGTCTTCATCGGTGCCAGAGGGAAATTAAGGTTCCCTTAATTAACGGTAAAACTAATTGTAACAAAAAGCGATAAATTAAGGAAGGTTTTTTATGATATTACAGAATTTTATTGTTTTTGAAGGAATAGACGGTGCCGGAACCTCTACCCAGATAGAAATGCTAAAAAACAGGCCGGAAGCAAAGGATTTCCTCTTTACAGCAGAACCAACTTCCGCCCCAACCGGCAAATTCCTCCGCCAAATGCTAAAGGGCGACTTTCCCCTGCAGAACGAAAGCGCAGCCTACCTCTTTGCCGCAGACAGGAACGAGCACGTAAACGGAAAGCTGGTAACCCAGGAAAGAACCCTGGTAACAGGAATAAAGGAAGCCTGCCAAGAAGGGAAAACCGTAGTAAGCGACCGCTACCTCTTTTCAAGCCTCGCCTACCAGTCAATAAACTGCCCCCCGGAAGTTCCCCGCCTTTTGAACAGCCTCTTCCCCCTGCCAAGCCTGCTCTTCTACTTTGAAATCTCGCCAAAAGACTCACTCGCCCGCCTGGGACAAAGAAATTTCCGCGAAATCTACGAAAAAGAAGACTTCCTTACCCGGACCGTCCAGGAATACCACAAAGTCCTCAGCGAATACAAGGAAGCCGCCAAGAATCAAGGCATGAAAATAGTCTTAATAGATGCAAAAAAAACAAAAGAAGAAATAAGCGCAAATATCTGGCAAGAAATAAAAAATCTGCCGATAGTAAAATAAGCAAAATGTCTAAAAATAATTTTCTTAAGCGGATTACAAATTTTCTCACCAAGGCAAGAAGCTCAAAATTTGCCCTAGCATTGGCTGTAGCCACGCTAACTTGCCCCATACTTGCACCTGACGCACACGCATACGTGGTAAAATACAAGGAAGACTACTACAGGCTCTACCACGTCCACCACCAGCAGTTCCCCAACGACTGCCTGGAAAACATCTACTGGTTGGAAAAAGCGGTAAGCGCAGACTTTGCAAACCCCTACTACGCCTATACAAAAGTGGAAAACGAAAGGGAATGGGAAAAATACCGCTACCTCTTCCAGATGCACCTTAACCTTAAGCTAATAGAACAGCACCTTAGGCTTGGACGCATATACGACAAAAAAGCAGCATACTTTTACGACGCACCGTGGAAAGACGAATACCTCAGAAACCTAAAGCAGGCAAAGTCCTACTACCAGGCCGGCTACTACTACTGGCAGGAAGCAAAGCTCTGGGCAGAAAAGGCAAACACGTCGCAGTTCAACTTCCTCTACATCACGTCACTCCAGAACTGGGAAGACGAACGCGAGCGCATCGTAACAGCCCAGCTTGACTACAAGGCCATACTTGACCGCGAGCTTACAAGACTGCAGAAAGTAATAGACGACCTTGAATCCATGACCCAAAAAAGCTACTAACAATTCCGCAAAACTGCCACGCCTCATTCACACGCACTTAATTTAAATGTGTATTGGGGTATTTTTATTCTGGAGCAGCCTGCTTGGTTAAACTGTGCCTGCCGCTACCCGGCAGTCAGCTGCAATTTTTACCCGCTTTCCGTGGCTCCGCTATCGCTCCGGCCCGCTTGCGCGGTCTTGCTTCGCAACCACTCCAATCGGGGCTAGGCTCCCTCCGCAAAAAGTCTCCCAAGCTATTATTCCGCATGAATCAATTTTACAACGGCACCAACAAGTTTTTGATAATTTTCCTCTGACAATTTTGAAATCTTTTTTTCAAAGCAAAATTTGTTTACAGCTCCAATAAGATGTATGACTGCCACAGAATCCTTTGAAAGACCTGTTTTTTCTTTTTCAAAAAGAATATTCGGTTCAAATTCTGCACGGTCAAGATTCGATGTAAAAGGAATTACAACCACGGTATTCAAATCTTTTATACCAAGCAAATCATTCTGCATTACAACTGCTGGACGAATTTTTGAAGGAAGGCTTCCTATTGGCACGCCAAAATCGATTGTCCAAATCTCACCATGTGTCATCTTTTAGTTCCTCCCACATAGCATTCATTGAACTCCGGGTAATATCTTTTTCCATTTCAGCATATTTTTCTTCACTTCGCTTTGTCTTCAAGGATTCCAGCATCTTTCCCATTAGAATAATTGTCTGGTCGTAAGAAAGAGAAAGGACTTGCTCTGTAAAATCTGCAAAGGCTGCATCTGACATAGGCACCTCCAAAACTAATTATACCATTATTTTGCTACGTAAACAATGTAAAAAGCACTATAGCCTTTAGCCTACCCCTACACCGCCGGTCATTTAGTATAGTATTCAACGCTTTTATAATAGTTGTCTTCCCTAAAGCCGCTTTTCCTGTACTTGTCTATCTTTTCATAAAAGTCTTTTCTTCCGCTTATCTCAAACACAGCTTCCTGGGTTTCCTCAATGTAGCGCTTGGGCCTTGAAATTGCAAAATCATTCAGAATTTTTTCTTTCTTCCATAAAAGGCTCTGTGTATCACCGTAAAGCTGGGTCAGCTCTCTTTCAACTTCATTAGGGTCTACACTTTCTCCTTTGGAAGCAGGAACATATATTTCAAAAGTCCCGGTAACAATGTCAAAACCAGGTTCCAGTTTTATATAAAGCACATTGCCGTCTTTCCTTAAGCCTTCAACAAAGCGCCGCCTCTCTGCCTGCCCTTCAAAAGTCTCTGTATTTTTTACACCCCTATGCATTTTAGAAAGAATCTTTTCCATATTCTCCGGTGGAAAATAATAATACTCAAAACCGTCTTCATAATCCCAAATACAGTCTTCAGGGCTTATATCTATTTCTTTTACAACGGAAGAAGCATCCTTCAAAAACAAAAAATGCGAATGGTGTGTCCGTGCATTCAACAAGGCAATATTTTTTAGCCCCAACTTAGCAGAATAACCCGCATTCACCCTTTTAGGAAAAAGCCCCAAAACATTTTTTATCTCCCCTTCGTCCTCAAGATAATACACCTCACCCAAAGACCTGCAGTAAAGAACAAGGCTCCGGCAAGATTTAGACTCACTCTGCAAAGAAGCACACCCTGCAAAAAGCAAAAAGAGAAAAAAGATCAAAATGAATCTTACACAATTCCTGCCTCTCATTTTTAGGCTTTCCCTAATACCTGTTTTCTATAAATACAAGATTGTGCTTGGCCTCCCATTTTTTTAGAACGAGCAAATCCTTTCCTTCTGGATTTTCGTTTCTGTCCGCACGCTGCTGCCATACAATATTCTCTCGTAGCTCTATGCAAAGCTTAGGAACTCCTTCAACATGGGCAAACACAACAATACATTTTCCACCGGCAACCCTTTGGGTATAAGAAGCAACGCAGTTGTGAAGCTTGCTACCCAGCATCCTTAGCATACCTGAATTTTTTGCAAGCTCAAAGTGATAACCGTCAATTTCATCTTCCAAAGCCAGCTGGTCATCGGTATATAAAAATTCAAGATCCCTGTTGTTAAAGTCAAGGGAAAATTTTGCAAGCATGTCGTGGTTGTAAAGCGTCATCCCGTCTTTCATAACCGATTTTTTCATTTCGTCATCGATGTAATTAAAATACTGGGCAAACATTTCTATACCGTCATTCGCATCGGTAAAATTCAGCTCCCTTTCGCCCAGCATTTTCCATAGCATATACCATACAGTTCTTTCTGCATGACCGCCCAAAAGAAAATTTGCAAACAGGACAAGGGCTGCCTCCGCAAAATCCAAAAGCCTTAAGACAGATGCATTGGAAACAGAATCGTTCAAGACAGTGTTTATGATGTTCAAATCCTTAAAGCCAATCCTTGTAAGAAGCCTGTAAACAAGGAGTACCATCGGGTTTACATAGAAAAGCCTTCTAAGCGTAGGATAGGACTTTATCTTTAAATAATCGCACACCTTGTTGTATACATCGCTTGAAATCCTGTCACTCTTTGGAAATCCCCCAAGAATTGTCTTTCTGTAGTTCTCAATAACAATCATGTTTGGCTCATAGGGATAGTCGCATAATCCCTGCAGCAAGAGTTCTCCTTTCAAAACAGTATTAAGCGTAACGGAACGTCCAGCATAGGCATTCAGCAAAGCGTGTATCTGAGCCATTGCATCCTGGGGAAGCATTGAATCAAATGAAATTTCTTCGCACTTTTGCCTTACGTATCTTTCTTCCCTCCAGTCATAAAATTCATTCGCATTTTGCTCGCTTGGAACAACCGTCTTACCACACTCGCCCATCTTAAGCAGTATTGTATACCGTTTGCACGGCGGAGTGATTTTTGGATTGAACACGCTGGAATCAATAATCTTCCTGTCCAGCATAAAATAGTCAAGCTTTGCCACAAGGAGCTTCTCGTTGGTATCAAGCTGGAAGCCGATTATATCCTTTTTGCACTGAGCGTCGTCATAGAAGTTGCCGTTTTCCACACGGAGAATTTCAAGCTTTTCTTTCTGCATCATATAATTGGAAAGAATTTTCTGAGGTATCTTCCGTAAGCCCTCCGCGCTTTTTTTAAGCGATTCCAGCTTCTGCAAACAGTCCTTTATATTCCTCCTTCCTTCAAGAGGGAATTTTGGAATTTCAACAGGAAATCCTTCAAGAATCTTTCCGCAAGACGTCACAACTTTTAGACCCTCTAATTCGGAGACAGACACATTCTCCCACTCTTTGTGGAGAGGGCAAAAGACTTTTTCTGTATGTTCAACGGCATCCGTTTTTATGGGAACGAGTTTTTCGTCCAACACAGGATTTTCCAGCCTAAAGAATGAGGATGTTCCGTATTTTCTAAGATAAAAACTTATTGCCATAAAACCGCCGCTTTATTCCTCTCCGCCCAAAAAGCCAACTCCGTGCTGAAGAATATGCCCTACTTCAAAATCTTCATCATAGTTGCGGACAATCTCACCGAAATCTTCAAGCCTTTGTGCAATACTGGCTATCTTTGCCTGTGCCTCAAAACTGACAGCCTTGCTTACGGGTCCCATATACTCCATGTCTTCCTTTAGCATATTTGCAGCCCTTAAGGACATATTCCTAAAGATTTTATTCCTAATCTCTTCGTCACAATTTACAAGCGCCTTGGCAAGTACTTGCTGGTCAGTTTCCCTCAGAATCTTCTGAATAGCCCTGTCGTCCAGAAAAACAATCTCTTTAAAGCCAAAGTGCATCTTTTTGAGGTATTCCGCATAGATGGGATTCTGCGCTTCAAAAGCAGCAAAGGCTTCCTGGGTATCACCTTCCTTTCTCCGCTGCTTTTCTATCTGGGCAAGTTCGTCAAGAGGAGCAAACTTGCAGACAGCAAAGGCATATTCCGCTTCCAGCTTGGGATTGCAAATCTGGTGGTTCATAAAATATTCAATCTTCTGACGGCTGTCCTGGTCGAGCGAAAGAAGTATTTTCTGCGCCCTATCGTTAGACATGTAGGACAAAAGACCTGCAAATGTTCTTAGGTAGCCATTAAGAATGTAGCCTTCAAGAACATCATCGCACTTGTTCTGAAAGTCATCCAAAAGCTGGGCAAAAGATTTATTTTCGTTATTGTTTTCTATAGGCATAAAAATATTCTAACACGGAAACTTTGCAAAGTCCATTTTTTTTACACCCATTTTCATTTTGGGAATAATTTTTTCTATAGATGATGGAGAAAAATAATAATAGGCAAAGCCATCCTTGTATTCCCAAACACGGTCTTCGCTACTAATTTCCATTGCTTTCTTAACACTTGCGCCATCTTTTAAATACATAAAATATGAAGAATAGGGATGAATATTTCCCAGAAGTGATGCTACAAGAAGCACCTTGGCAGAAAAGCCAACGTCAGGAATTAAAGCAAGGCTATGCAAAACATTTTTTATTTCTTTTGAACCTTCAATGCAGTATGGCTGCGCCAAATCCGCGCTTTATTGCAACGGACAAGGCACAGCTTTTTGGACGACCGCCAGTCTAGATTTCTTTGCTCTAGAATTCCAAGCCGGCATAAGCCAATGCAATCTGAACGGCGTTGGTTGCAGCACCCTTTCTTACCTGGTCACCGCAGCACCAAAGAGTAATGCCGTTTTCAAAAATCATGTCTTTTCTGATTCTTCCAACATAGGTAATGTCCTGGTCAGAAGTTACGATTGGCATTGGATAGATCTTGTTTTCCAAGTCGTCGTAGAGGCGGCATCCCTGCTCCTTTGCAATCTGAGCTTTTACAGCTTCAACTTCAAGAGGCTTTTCCGTGTATACAGTTACAGCAATGGAGTGGCTTCTTACAACAGGAACCCTTACGCAAGTGCAGGTAACCTTTAAGTCCGGAAGGTGCATTATCTTTCTTCCTTCGTTCTGCATCTTCATCTCTTCCTTTGTGTAGCCGTTTTCCAGAGCTGTTGAAATATGAGGAATCACGTTGCCGGCAATCTGGTACTGGAAGATTTTTGGATCAATATTCTTTCCCTTATTGGGGATTAGACCTGTTTCCTTGTATTCACCGTAAAGCTCTCCCATCTGCTCAAACAATTCAACCGGACCCTTTATTCCAGCACCGGAAGTTGCCTGGTATGTAGCGGCATTCATAGCGGTAATTTTTGAAAGCTTGTTTATGCCCTTGACCGCCATCAGAGTGATTATTGTGGAGCAGTTGGGGTTTGCAATTACTCCCTTGTTCTTAAAGATGTCTTCCTTGTTAATCTCAGGCACAACAAGAGGAACGTCTTCGTCCAAGCGGAATGCGCTGGAATTGTCTATGAACACAGCCCCTGAGCTTACTATGTCGTCCTTAAATTCAATTGCAACGGGGTTTGACGCAGCACCAAGAACAATGTCCAGTCCCTTAAAGGCACCAATCTTTGCTTCCTGAACATCAACGTCTTTTCCCATGAACTTTATCTTCTTGCCAACGCTATTTGCAGAAGCAAGAGGCCTTAGTTCCCCAACGGGAAAATTCCTTTCTTCCAAAACCTTTAGCATTTCCCTGCCAACCGCACCGGTCGCGCCCAAAACACCTACGTTGTATGTCTTCATAGCTACACTTCCTTAAAAAAAAGTTCAATCTTTTGTCTTACGATAATTGCATAATAAAGTTTTTGTTTTTTTTCTGCAAGCCTTACCAAAGTTCATAAAGTCCATAAGGTTAATAAAGTTCATATTGAAAAAAGATCCAATCATTCATATAATAAGCGCAATATGAACAATAGCGAATTTATTTTAAAATATCCGGCAGACTCCGGCTTTGACACGACCAAAATTTATTTCTACAGCGGAAGCCCGGACCTAAAGAGCCTTTTCTTTGCAGATTCAGACGGCGGCGAAAAACAGCCAAGGCTTTTCGTAACAGACACAAAAATCGCATCACTCCCCAGCCTAAAAGAATTCATCTCGCTTTTTAGCGGCAGCGGAATAGAAGAAGGTTCAGTCCTCAAAAACGGAAGCGACTACCTCTTGATTCTTGGCGCAGGAGAAAAATTCAAGACAATAGAAAGCGTACTTACAATAGTAAGAACAGCCCTGGAAAAAAACTTTACAAGACAGTGCAGCTTTGTAGCCATTGGCGGAGGAGTTATCTCTGACATGACTGCCTTTGCTGCATCAATGTTCAAGCGGGGAATCAGCGTGCAAATAGTTCCAACAACCGTTCTTTCCATGGTGGACGCATCAGTTGGCGGAAAAACCGGCTGCGACATAGAGGGCTTTAAAAACATGATAGGTTCCTTCTGGCCAGCCACAAAGATACATATCTGGAGCGACTTTGCACTTTCCCTTCCAGAAAACGAATACATCTCCGGTATTGCAGAAGCAATAAAGACAGCCTTCCTCTTTGACAAAGAACTTCTTTCCATATTTGAAGAAAAGAAAGATGCAGTCTTAAAAAGGGAAAGCTCCATTTTGGAAAAGATTATCGGTTCATGCGTAAAGGCAAAGGCTCTAATCGTACAGGAGGACCTCCGCGAACACGGAAGAAGGGCATTCCTTAACCTGGGGCACACATTCGGACACGCACTGGAAGCAAGCGCAGGACTTGGCATAGTAACCCACGGCGAAGCTGTTGCATGGGGAATTGGACGGGCAGCAGACCTTAGCGCACTCACAGGACTATGCTCAAAGGAATTTGCAAATAAAACAAAAGAACTTCTTTCCTCCTACGGCTACGACGACAGCGCATACCCCAAGGCACTCTCCGGAACAGAAAAATCGTCCGGCATCCAAAAACTCATAGACGCTATGAAGAAAGACAAAAAGAACAAGGATGTGTCACAGATCCGCCTTACCCTGCAGAAGGGTCTGTGCGACACGGTAATCACAACCGCAAGCGACGGCGACATAGAGCAGGTACTTGGCAAATAAGAAAAGAGAACATGAAAGACTTTGCACACTATTTTGACTGGGCTGCAACGGCACCTGCAGACGAAGAGATTCAAAAAGAAGCGCTATCCATCTCCCTTGAACACTGGGGAAACCCCTCCAGCATACACAAGGCTGGCACTGACGCAAGGGAAGAATTGGAAAAGGCAAGAAAAAGCTGCGCAGATTCACTTGGCGTAAGCGAAGACACAATATTCTTTACATCCGGCGGAACAGAAGGAGACCACATTCCCCTGCTTTCCATGCTAACAAGACCGCAAAAGGGGCACATAGTTCTAAGCTCCATAGAACACCCGGCACTACGCGAAATGGTAAAGTCCATGGAAAACTGCGGCTGGAGCGTAACCAAAGTAGAAGCAGACAAAAACGGATTTGTAAAAGCGGAAGACGTAACAAACGCACTTCAGCCAGACACCGCATTTGTTTCCGTAATGGCAGTTAACAACGAAACAGGTGCAATACAAAACGTAAAGGCAATAGCGGATGCAGTAGAAGAAAAGTGCAGAGGAAAAAGACTACCACTCTTCCATGCAGACTGCGTACAGGCAGCAGGAAAAATACCCATAGACTTTCTTGGCAAGAACATACACTCGGCATCCCTTAGCGCACACAAAATTGGCGGACCAAGAGGAGTCGGAATCCTATACCTTAGCAAAGACATAAAAAGCTTCTTGCGCGGAGGCGGACAGGAAAAAGGAATCCGTAGCGGAACCGAAAACCTCTTTGGCGCTGCAGCAATGGCACTCTGCCTAAAAAAATACCTCATAAGCACAAAGAACCCTGCTTCCATAGAACGCTTTGAAGAGCAAAAAGAATGGACCCTCAAATTTATGGAAGAAATAATGCAGGTAAAAACTTGCTCCATAATCCCCCGTTGCCGCTATGAAAACCAGGAAGAATTTGGCAAAAACTTTTCCCCATGGATTGTTCAAGCCGCATTCCCGGGAATACCAGGACAGGTAATGCAGAGGGCACTAAGCCAAAAAGGATTCTACATCTCCACCGGAAGCGCATGTTCCTCCCAAAGCAAGGCTCGCCCAGTGTTGGATTCCCTCCACATAAGCGCACAAGAAAAAGAAAGCGCAGTAAGATTCAGCTTTGGATTTGGCACAAGCAAAGATTCCATGCAGGAATTGGCAAAAGCAGTAAAAGAAGTTTGCAAAGACTTTGGCCTAATTTAACAGCTCTTCTTTATACCCAAGGAGGGGTAAGTCTCCCCCTCGCTCCAGCCCGCAAGCGGTCTTACGCTACCCCCTCTGCGGGCTCAAACGCCGCCCGCAACTCCCGCTTATATCGGCTCGTATTAGAAAATAAATCGCGAGTTTTCGATAGAAAACTCGGAGAGCAAGCGAAGCTTGCGGCCAACGCCCCAATAAAAATTCGGGTTAGCAGATATATTTTTTTAATTGACTCGTATAAAATACATTTACATCGCGTCAGCTTTTTTCTGGTGCCCTATCTTTATTGAATCCCAGTATCCGTCACCGCTGCCGTATTCATGGTAGAGGGAAAAATTCCAATTTTCAACAAAGCCATGCAATGCGCAGTCGGAAACACTCATCACCATGCCATCAGGACCTTCCCAAAAAGAAAAGCTAAAAGTTCCCGTACGAACGCTCCGCTCATCCAAAAATCCGTTTGGGTCAACTGAACCGTCATCAAGACTTAATCTTGGCCATTCACTGATTACCTTTCTGGACGGAATTTCTATGCGGATGTTTTTACTGTCCACGACTTTATAATTGAACTTGCAAAACACTTTTCCATGCTTGTAGATTAAAGCCCTACCGTCTTTGTAAAATCTAAGTGCCGCAAATTCATCATATTCAATTTGTATTCTCCAGGGGGCATTAACCAGGAAAGAATTTATTGCATCCTTAGTGTCCGTTTTAAAGCTTTGCTTAACTTCTTCTTTTTCAAGATAGCCGCCAAAGACCCAGCCAAACTTTGGACTGTCCGCATCCCATTCACAGCGAGGAAGAAGAATTTCAACCCAAGGTGCAGTTATTCCGTCAACAGTCTCTTCCTTTCCGATTGCAATAACTTTAACAGGAAGTCCGTAAGCAAGTCCATAAATCCTATTCGATTTTAAAGACGGATAGTCCCTTACTTTTAACCCGTCACTTGAGTTAACATACATAATGTCATAAGCTTTGCCATCATTAAAAAAACGGCTTTTATCCGCAAATGCCGCTTTAAACAAAAACGCAAAAGCAAATAATAAACAAAATACTTTTTTCATCCGCAAAAAATTATATCCGCAAAAAAATATCCCCGTCAAGTCTTGCATGCAGGGCAAACAATTCACGGGGAATTACCAAGCGGTACAGAACTTCCGCAAAGGCAATGCAGAAGTTTATAATAATTTTCTTACAAATCCAACCGGCTTTATTCAGCTGAGCGAACCACGCGGAAGCCAATGCCGAGGTAACGGTAGCTCGGGTCGTGGTCCTCCTGGCACACAACTGAACAGAATAAAGCGTCATCGTACCAGTAGCCACCTCGGTGTACACGGGAAGTGCCAGAGTCAATACCGGTAGAAGGTGTGTTTGTTCTTATGCGGCCGTACCAGTCCCAGCACCATTCACTAACGTTTCCGCTCATGTCGTAGAGACCTCTTGCATTGGGCGATTTTGTCTTTATCGCGTGTGTTCCGTAACGTGAAACACCAGACTCCTCGATGTTCTCATTTCCTCTATACCAAGCGACGCTATCAATTGTATCGCTTCCGCTGTACCTTGTCTGCCCTGAGTTACTCTGGTTTCCTCCGCGCGCAAGGTACTCCCACTCCGCTTCCGTTGGCAGACGGTAGCCGTTTGCGTTAAAGTCGCAGACTGCAGCATCCCACGTTTCGTTATTGCTTGTCGGAACTGTTCCCCACTCATCAGGATCTGTCTTTCCGTCTATCATGTAGCATGGTGTAAAACCTTCTGCAATGCTCCTCTTGTTGCAGTACACGAGAGCGTCATACCAGCTCACATTTTCTACCGGACGGTTTTCATAAGTCTCTCCGTCCGCAGTGTCGGAAGAAAAATAGCTCGGATTACTTCTCATTACATCATAATACTCTTTCTGTGTTACCTCGTGGTCACAAGCCCACTTTACCCAAAGCTGCACGGGGCGTCCTGCAATGAACACTCTGGAGCCGTCTATTCCGACTATTCTGTTTGTGGCAGAGACAGCAGTTAGTCCGTTTCCACCGGAACTACTGTTGGAAACAGATGCCGTTTCTCCGCTTACACTGGAACTGCCACTACCGGATGATGGTGTAGAAGCAAGGTCATCGTAATCGTCATCGCTTCCACTGCTGCCACCTCCGCAGCTTGTAGCTACAAGTGCAAGGCTTAGCCCTAGAAATGCCGTAATGGCAAAGAAAACTTTTTTCATATTATCCTCCATTTTGTATTAAAAAAACAAAAAGCCCGGGCTCTTCCGCAAAAGGAAAATTCCGAATATGTTTAAAATTTATGTAGAGAAAATTTATGGCTGAATTGTGAATCTTGCAGCGCAGTGTAATTCTTGTTAAGAGACTTTTTTATGCTAAAACTTTTTTTCCATAACTCTCTCTAGCGTGCAGCATTATAAGCACAGGAAGAGAATTTGTCTACATTATTTTTTTGATGAATTCTACCTAAGAAATTTTACTTTTAAAGCAGATTATCGGGTCTAGCCTAATAATGACATGGGTTTGCAAACGTTTTCTTACTTCAAGTATACCGTAGGATAGGTTCCTTCGCCTAAGATTATCGTAGCAGAACCGGAATAAGACCTTGTCCAGTCTGAACTGGTAGCCTTTACAGACAGTTTGTAGGGGATGAGGGGCTCTAGAAAATTACTTACACTTGTCGGTAGGACAGCAGAGCTTCCGATAATATGCAAAATCGCATTGTTGTCTATAACATTCTCTACTACCGTATAGCTATGGTAAGTTCCGCCACCATTTGCCGTTATAGAAAAAGTTGTTGCAGCAGTAGTTACAGAATCAACAAAATTAACAGGTA
>JAGACC010000115.1 GCA_017614295.1 Treponema sp. | reverse complement strand
TTCTCCCTGCATTCTTACCATTTGCGTTAGCGGATTTACTTCAGTTACGCGGAAAGATGTTTCGTCGTAGTTGAGCCTGATTCCTTCTGTGGGGAGCTTTTTTCTTGCTTCTGCATACCAGTCAAATTCGTAGCTTAGGCAGCAGAGTAGCCTTCCGCACTGGCCGCTTATCTTTGTGGAGTTAAGGCTAAGGTTCTGCTCTTTTGCCATGCGTATGCTTACGGGGCGGAGCTTGTCGCTTACGGAGTGGCAGCAGTAGGGTCTTCCGCATACTCCAAGGCCTCCTGTTATGCGGCTTTCGTCTCGGACTCCAATCTGGCGCAGTTCGATTCTCATTTTGAATACGGTGACCAGGTCTTTTACAAGTTCCCTAAAGTCTACGCGGTTGTCGCTTGAAAAGAAGAATAGCGCTTTTGGTTCTCCCACGAGGAAATGCACTGTTATAAGCTTCATGTCCAGGTGGTGGGCTGCAACTTTTTCGCGGAATACTTCGTAGGCGTGCTTTTCTTTTTCTTCCAGCTCTTCTGCGTGGGCAAGGTCGTTTTCGTCTGCAAGGCGTACGATTTTTACTATGTCGCTGGGCTTGATTCCAACCGGCTTGTCTACTTTGCCAAGTACAAGGGCAAGGTCGTCTCCGTAGCGGGTTGGGGCTATTACGTGCTTTCCGGGACTGCTAAGCTCTTCAAATTCCGGTGAATCTGGTGATATTTCGTCGGCTGCAGAGGCATAGATACCTTCGTTTGAGTATTCTAGCTTTAGCTTTATAAGATTCTTTGGGAAAACATAGGAGCCGCTGTTGCGTTCGTAGTTGGAGTTGTCCTCCAGGCTTTCTATGTTTTCGCTTTCGTCATCTATGTCTTGTTCAAAAATGTCTGACATAAAACCTCCGTGTCTTGTGCCCAGGGTTGCTGCTTGGTTTTAGTAACCTCTGCTCCCCGGACGGTGCGGTTTCATTCCGCTTCAAGTTGCCATTAAGTCCACCAAAAGCCCGTTAATTTCGTCAATTTTGGCAAGCATCTGCAGCGTGTCGCTGTGGGTGTGTAAAAGCCACTGTGCCATTTCGTCGAGCTTGGCGTTAATCATTTTTACCTGAGTGTAGGGTTCAAATTTGCAGCCCCTGCTGTTCAGGCCCGTATGCTTTTGTTGCTTTACGGTGTAATTGTTCTTTACTATGTATTTCATGAACTGGCTGACTTTTTGGCGGTAGTCAGCGAAGTTTTCCGGCAATTGGCATGCCTTTAGTTTTTCTGCCGCAAGATCCGCCGCATCCTTTAGGTAGACAACGGCTTCTTCTGTTGACATTCCGGCAATCTGAGGGGGAAGTCCCTCCTGCTTTAGACGGAATTCTGCCTGTGTGCGCTCTATTGTAGATGCAAACACATTCTTTTTTGTTCGGGCGGCTTTTTCTGCTTCCTCTTTCTGTTTTGAACGCTTGGCTGCTTCTGTAGCTGCTGCCTGGGCTGCGGAAAAGTACAAACCTTGGCTTAAAGCGTCTACTTCCATTCGCTCTCCTGCATGTCTGCCAGGTTGCTTTCGCTATGCTCCTGCTGTTCCGGCAAGTTGATCTTCATGTCTTTTAGGATAGAGGCGCTTGCTATTGCCTGCTTGTCCTGCCACTTCTGAACGGCCTCGTTGTAGAAAGAGTCGTCACTTAGCGCAATGCAGTGGCCGTGGATTAGAACGTTTTTGTCTGCCTGGAAATGGTGCGTCTGTATGTCTCCGATTACAATGCTGGAGGAAAGAAGGTGTACTCCGTCTGGAGCTATTACGTCGCCTTTTATGATACCGCCGATTGTAATGGATTTTGCGTTTATGCTTCCGTTTATGCGGGCATGCTCACCGATTATTACGTTTCCTGAGGATTCGAGGTTTCCGTCCAAGTCTCCGTCAATGTGAATGCAGCCGTTTATCTTTAGGTTGCCTTTTATTGTGGAGCCGTTTCCTAGTATGCTGTTTATTGAATAATCGTCGTTAAAAAGTGCCATTTATTTTATGTTTATGTATTTTGCCGGATCTACAACGTCCGAACCTACGTGAACTTCATAGTGCAAGTGTGGACCTGTGGAAAGACCCGTGTTGCCTATATTGCCGATTATCTGCCTTTGCCTTACGGAATCGCCCTTTGCAACGCGTACAACAGAAAGGTGTGCGTAGCGGGTGTAGATGCCGTGCTTGTGCTTGATGATTATGTAGTTGCCGTAACCGTCAAAGTCATAGCCTACAGCGACTACTGTGCCGTTTGCAGTTGCCATTACCGGGTCGCCGGTGCGGTAGGTGCTTATGTCCATACCCTTGTGGATGTACCACTGCTGGGTAAAAGGATGCTTGTTCTGGCCAAAAGCCATGGATATGTGGCCTATTCCGTTCTTTATAGGCCAGATGTTTGGAATGTCTGTAAAGAGCGTGCCCTGGTTCTTGAGCATGTTGGTAATCTGCTCTACAGGCTGTACTGCGTTTTCCAGGTATTCGGAAAGCTGCCTTATGTCTGATGTTTCTTTGAGTGAGCCGGAGATAACGTCTTTTGTGTCAAAGAGGGATGCAAGGTCTGATCCGTTGCCGCCCGTTGTTTTTTCTACAGGTTCGCTCTGTTCAATTCCAAGAAGGGAAAGTGACTGGCTTAGCGAATTTTGGAAGCGCTTTGCTGACTGCAAAAGGTTGTTGTTTTCGTCCCTAAGTTCGTCAAGGCTTGCAAGTGCCTCTTTGTTTTCTTCCTTAAGCCTGCTGAGTTCTGCGCTGGAACCGGTGGAATTCCTTGCGAAAGGCATAAAAGAGATTACCAGTCCTGCTATTATTACCAATGCCGCGGTAAGGGCAAATACGTTTGTCTGAATATTGATGACTTTTCCGTTTGCGTGCGGAACAATCATTATAGTAAGTTTCTTGTCGAATATATGGAACACACGTACAAAAAAACTGCCGGCCTTCTTAAAGCCCAATACGAATGCATTCATTATTCGAGAAACAAAGTTATTTTCTAAATTTTTATATCTGCGTGTACGTGCCACAGAAAACTCCCGATAATTTATCACAAAATTATAGCATATCAAAGCAAGTAGTGTCAAATGATAATCAATGTTGACTTCTACAATATCCTATGTTATTCTATCGGTATAAAGAAAAAAAATGTGAGGCAGTTGCTTATTTTTCATTTGAGCTGCCTCTTCTGATAGTTTAGTTATCTTTTAAGGAAGAAAGCCATGCAGTTTTTTGATACTCACGCCCACATAGGGTTGATTTATGACAGCCCTGTAGAACAGTTCCGCGTTATTCAGCAAGCAAAGCAGGCCGGGGTAACACGTATTATAAGCATTAACAACAGCCTCCACGATTTTAAGAAGGAGTATACCGTCCTAAAGTCCATGAAGGGGATTTACCATGCAGTTGGAGTTGGCCCTTCGGAAGTTACGGCTCCCGGTGCTGACTGGATGAATATAATAGAAGAAAGTGTTAAGCTTCCCAACGTTGTGGCTATCGGTGAGACCGGCTTGGACTACCTTAAGCAGTTTGGGGACAAGCGTAGCCAGATAGAGCTTTTTATTGCCCAGCTTGAACTTGCCCAGAAGCATTCCCTGCCCGTTATTATCCACAACCGCGACGCAGGCAACGACATATTCGACATTTTAAAGGACCGCATTCCGGAAAAGGGAGCAATTTTCCACTGCTACAGCGAGGATGCCGTATACGCAAAGAAATGCCTTGACGCTGGTATGAACGTATACTTTTCTTTTGCAGGAAACTTGACCTACCGCAATGCCCGCAACCTTCACGACACTGTGCTTAACATTCCGCGCGACAGGATTCTTATAGAGACGGAAAGTCCCTTTATGATTCCAGCCGAATTCCGCGAAAAGAAGCGCACTATGCCGGCATATCTTGTTTCTACCGCAAAATTCCTTGCGGAAATGCTGGAAACCGACTTGGAAAGCCTTGCAGCCCAGCTTTGGACCAACAGCTGTAAAATATTCCAGTTGCCGGAGTAAAAGGTGGCACTCTACCACAGCGTAAAAATTGGAAACCTCACCCTGGACGGAAACCTCTTTTTGGCTCCGATTGCCGGTTACAGCGACAGGGCCTTCCGTTCACTTTGCGTGGAAAACGGGGCTTCTTACTGTACCACGGAGATGGTAAGCGCAGAGGCTTTGACCCGCGGTTCGCAAAAGACGGCAGCTCTTATGGCAAGGGCTCCTTCGGAAAAGGCTTATGCCGTACAGATTTTTGGTGGAAATGCTGATGTTATGGCGGATGCGGCAAAAATCGTTCTTGAGACTACTGAATGCACCAGCATAGACATAAACGGAGGCTGTCCTGTTCCCAAGATAATCAAAAGCGGAGCGGGAAGCAGCCTTACACGAGACCCGGACTTGCTCTACGCCATAGTTTCTTCCGTAAAAAATGCGGCGGAGTCCTATGCTAGCTTGCACCCGGAGAGGGGAAACGTTCCTGTTACCATAAAAATCCGCTCTGGATGGGATGCAAACCACCTAACATGGAAGGAATGCGCAGAGGCGGCTCTTTCTGCAAGGGCGGATGCAATCACCATTCACGCTAGGACAAGGGCACAGGGCTACGAAGGCAAGGCAGACTGGGGAATCCAGAGGCAGCTTGTTGAATTTGTTGGCGGAAGGATACCTGTTTTTGGCAGCGGGGACGCTTTTTCTCCGGAAAGTGCAAAGGCTATGCTTGAACAGACCGGTGTTGACGGAGTGATGTTTGCCAGGGGTGCGATGGGGAATCCCTTTTTGTTCAAGAAGACAAAACAGTATTTGCAGTACGGCCGCTACGACGATGAGACTGCTGACGAGCGTATTAAGACTGGTTTCAGAGAACTGGAGCTGAATGTTCAGGAAAAGGGCGAAAAGAATGCCTGTATGCAGATGAGAAAGAAGTTTTGTGCCTATAGTTCAGGAATTAAAGGCGGTGCACTATTAAGAAAGCAGGTGGTTTTTGCCGATACGATAGAAGAGTACCGTAGAATCTTTGCGGTTTATCTAAATTAAGGCTGGTTGGAAACTTCTGTTTTTGAGCAGCTACCTTAACGAGTGGGGCTATGGCATTTTTAGAAGGTTTGTCTAATTTTTTTCAGTCAATACTGTTCTCTTCGTCTCCTGAGGTGAAAAAGCGTCAGGCTTTGAAAAAAATTGAAAATGAGTTGCGCGATGCAATTCCGGTAATCTATAAGAATTCCCTTGTGCACGAAAATTTTGCTGAGTCACTTAGAATTCTTTTTGACAACACAAAGTTTATTGGCGACATTCTTGCTAATACTATCTGCAGCGAAGACATTCAGCGCAGTGGAATCTTTGAGGAACAGCTGCTTCTTACCGGTTTTCCGCCGGAGATTCAGGACATTTTGCAGACCCTTTCCTACGAGAACCGCAAGGCAGGGGCACGCCAGTCTGAATCCATCTCCCGCTTCTTGGAGAACGAGCACCGCCAGCTGGAAAAAATCGTAAAGCACCTTAACACTCCCGAATTTGTAAAGATAGACACTGTAATAAATAAGATTAAGCAGCTGAACGACATTTGCCGCTTTGACTACATTACCGCCCTCCGGCTCTTTGACAACAAATTTTCCGGTGCGCCGGACTATACTCCTAACTTCCAGGCCATTCCGGTTGACATGCTGGAAACTTCGCTCAAGGACTTGTACTACGTTGGCGCGGACATGGACATAAGCAATTCCGTAAGCAACGCAATCATAGCCCTCTACCAGCTCTGCCACCGCTCTTCATACACCAGCGAAGACGGAGAGGAAATCTACGACAAGCTAAAGAAGATTCAGGGTGTAATGCGCCAGGTGATGAATTCAGAAAACCTCTTGAATTTAATCCGCCTTGCCAAGAAATCACCTGATTATATTCCCCCAAAGTCTGGCTACAACGGCAACGCAAGGCAAAAGTACGCCGACTATCTTGAAGACCGCTTTAACGTTGAAGGACTGCGCCTAAAGAACGAGCTTCAGGATGAAAAGATAAGCGAAGAGCTTAACCGCATCTTCCAGGGAATAAACATGGACCCCGTACGCGGATACAGCAACGAGATGAATGCCCTGCTAAAGCAGAGTACGCCAACTTCATTCACCTTCGTAATGCCTATGCAGATCCTTAAGACATTCACAAGGAATTTCTACGAGGAACACCTTAAGCCGCTCCTTAACGACATCGTAATAGAAGGTTTCTTTAACAACGCAGCCTACAAGTCCAACTTTTCAACCGACGTATATGCCCTTAATGAATGTATGGACGTAATCAAGAGCTTTGAAAGCCGCTTTAGCCGTAACGGAGACTTTGACGAGGCAAACATTACAAGCCTTATCCGCGACAGCCACAAGGACGTAGCCTTCCTGAACCGCCTTAAGGAAATTGTTGAAAAAATCAACAGGACTGCAAAGGATTTGATTCAGGAGCAGGTTAACAACATGTTCCGCGTCTATAAGATTGTAGGTGAAATCCTGGTTGAATCAAAAACAGCCAGCTCCAACAACATAACCAACCTTAGAATACTCTTGCTCTCTTCCAGAAACAGGGACAATTCCGAATACATGGAAAAGCAGCACGGACTATGGCCTTTGTTCTTTGAAATAATGAAGAATTATGTCATAATAACCAATACAGAGAAGAAGTAAATATGGCAAAAAGAAAAAAGGGCTCTGCAGCAAATCATATTGAAGAATCTCAGCAGGCGGAAAAGGTAAAGACACCCGCAGAATACGAGAAGGAAATTTATGATTTAAAGCAGATGATAGAAATTTCTCGCTCTCTCTGCACGACGCTTGAACTTTCAAAGCTGATTGAATCAACCCTTTTTATAACAATGGCACAGATGCACGTTCTTGCCGCAGGAATTTTCATACTGAATTCAGTGGATTCCTTTGCCTATTCGCTTGGAAACAATTACAACGGTTTTGACGTGGATATGTCCAGGGAATATTCAATCCCAATGGCTAGCACGCTTGTTGAATATATCGTAGAAAACAGGGAGCAGGTTTTTACCCTTAAAGAGCTTGAGCAGCATATTTCCGGCTCTAAGGAACTAAAGCTTTTGCAGTCCCTTAACATTACCCTTCTGGTACCCCTTGTGCTTAAGAACCGCGTAAACGGACTTCTTGTTCTGGGAGAAAGGTTTTCTGCAGAAACGGAAGAGGGTGCCGTCTATGATGAATACGACAAGCAGCAGGTTTCCATAATAGCTTCTCTTGCGGCCGTTGCAATAAACAATGCGTCTTTGCTGGAACTTTCTTCCACGGACATGATGACGCACCTTAAGCTAAAGTATTATTTCTTTAACGTTCTTACCGACAAGCTGGACTCTGCAATCATGCAGGATGTTCACCTTAGCGTGCTTATGTTCGACATAGACTTCTTTAAGAAATTCAACGACACTTACGGACACGCATGCGGAGACTATGTTTTGCAGCAGGTAGCTTCGTTAATAAAGGGCAGCATACGCAGTCAGGACTTGGCAAGCCGTTACGGTGGCGAAGAATTTACCGTTCTGCTTTCGGATGCAAACAAAAAGGATGCGGTCTTTATAGCGGACAGGATAAGGAAGAACATAGAAGCTTACGACTTTGAATACGAAAACAAGCACATGAAGGTAACTGTTTCCGGCGGTGTTGCAGTATTCTCTTCGGAGACAAACCCTGTAAAATCGGCAAAGGCTCTGGTTGACCAGGCAGACCAGGCTCTTTATGTTTCCAAAAGGAACGGACGCAACCGCGTAACCTTTGCAGATCCTTCGTTTTTAACAGTCATGGGGAATCCGGAGCTGCTGTTTGAAGATGAATCCAGCAAAAATAACTCTACGGATGCGGAAAAAGATTGAAGTTAACATTGCTCGTTAAAAAAATAATTTTCTCTGCACTCTTTGCATCATTTGCGGGGCTTCTTGCATATTCGCAGACTCCTTCGCAAAAGAAAAGCCTCCGCATACAAATTTGGTCTGAACTTGATGAAATTCCGGGTGTTTTTAGCGAGGATGACGGCTCTGATGAAGGGCAGGCTACAAATTCAACAAATCCAGCGGGGGAAGGCACTTCTAAAGCACCCCAGGTTACCGCAGCCCAGACAGCAGCAAAGGAACTTTCCGGTAAAAAGGACGCCTTTGTTTCCAGCGCAGAAGCAGACAAGCGCATGGTTGAACTTTTCCGCTATTCAATATCAAGGGCCAGGCAGATTACCCCATTTTTAATGCAGGGAATGCTTGAAGGCTGGACCTTTGACTATGTTCCTTCAGATAAAACAAGACAGGTTAAGGAAATATTCGAGATGGGAGAGGTAAAGCCCTACGATAAGCTCCTTAATCCAATAACATACAGGGATCCCGTTCCTCTTGAGCAGGAGGGGAAACTTTTATGCTGGGCCACTTGTGAACGTACTCAGATGCAGCAGCTTGCCTACGAGAGATGGGCTTCCATAGTTCATCCAAAAATCCAGGGTCAGGGGCGCGGAAGGGTAGAAGATGGCTTTGAAGGCATACAAAATGCGGTGGAAGAGGCTGTAAAACAGGCTGTTCGTGAGTATTGGCGCGGTCAAACTAAAAATAAACCTAAAGAAATTATGGGAACCGTGTTACTTATTCAGGATCCGCGCATTTATATTAGTGAAGGTCAGTATGTAGTTGACCTTGATTTTTTTCTACAAACTGATAGAATAATTCTATACAGTAATTATTAAATCTTTTCTTAGGAGGAAACTTATGAAAAAAGATATTTATGATGTGCACTATAGCATTGTTGGCTTTTGGAGCTGCATTCGCACAGGTTTCAAAATCATCCAACGGCGGCTTGGAGGCATTGGACAGCTACGTAGACACTTCCACACAGTATCTTACTATAGAAGATAATTATGCGGAATTCCACCCACATGCAAAGAGTGTACAGCTTACTCTTGAATACACACCGTACGAAGGAACAGTCCGTGTATTCTACACATGCTCTGCACCAAGCTATGACCAGGGCGAGGCAATGAATACTGTAGATGCAGTTCTTGAGGATTTCCAGGCTGAACAGGGCTTCCACACAAAACCGATCTTCGTAAAGAAGGACAGAACAAGCTACTTCAAGCTCAAGGACTCAAACCTCCGCATGGCAAC
>JAGACC010000114.1 GCA_017614295.1 Treponema sp. | reverse complement strand
GTTTCGTGAGCCTTGTTGGGTTGAATTTGTTGCATTTAGGTATTCGCTTGGTACTGCTGATATTTCTGCCAAGCTGAATGTTCCCCTAAGGCTAAGCCCCTGTCCCTGTGAAGCTTGTGGAGCGTCTGGCTCTGAGGGGGAGAGTACGCCTGAACATGAGGATATGGTAAGCAAGAAAAGCGATGCCGCTGTAGTGAGTACGAATGTAAGGATCTTGATTTTCATGGCAAAACTCCTTTTCTAGAACACTCTCCGTAATCCTTTATATTACTCTCTATTCTATATTATATATGGTAATAGATTACCGGGTCAAGCCCGGCAATGACACTTTTATGGTTTGTCTCTATGCGTCATGACAGAAATTAGAAAGCCCATGGAGGGGTGTTTTGGCAGTGCGGAGATTTTTAGTGAAAGAAACCTACGCGGGATTGGAAGGGTGGCGGAGCCGTTCCGTAGGAATGGAGCCGGAGGGCGGAACCCTGTAAAGCCCGTAAAAAATGGCCTCCTTGCCATTTTTTACTACCGCGTTTTTTACAAAACGCGCATGTCCTTCTGCTAACATGTGACGCGCCCTCCATGGCGCTCCTTGTTAGGCTCAGTAAAAAATGGAAAGATGTCGGGTTAGCCAAGGGGCGGGATGGTAGAGCGGTTGGGGGTATCGTCCTAAAGATTACTGGGGGTGTGTTTGCACTAAAGTCTTTTTTTTGGTATAGTTTTAATTATGGTTAAAGCAAATTCCCTGGTTTTGTATAAAAATACGGTTGCCCTGGTTCTTTCGGAGGATAAGGGTAAGTTTTCTCTAAAATACCGTTCGGTTCCGGCTACTGCCACAAAGCCTGCCCAGTTTGCGGAGCAGAGCGTTAGGGCTAAGGATTTTATTCTTTTGCACGAGGGGCCTGCTTCTTTGGATAAGGTTCTGGAGCTTGCCGACCGGGATGCTTGCAGGGAAGAGGATTTGTACGATACGGAGAGTTCCAATGCCCTTGCCGCCCAGATTAAGGAGTGCTGGGAGCTTTTGTCTGCTGATGAGGAAACTGCCCAGGCTCCAATGCCGCTTGATGAGCTTTGTTCGCTTTTCCACGGTACTTTTGATGCGGATGAAGCTTTTTGCCTTTACCTTTCGCTTAAGAATACGGTTTATTTTTCCCAGCTTTTGAAGGAGCAGCTTAACGGAAGCCTTGTTTTTGTTCCCCGCTCAAAGGAAGAGATTGATTCTATGGTCAAGAAGGCCATGCTTAAGGGCAAGGAGGCAGAGCTTAGGGAGGAATTTATTGGCCGCCTTAAGGCACGTAAGCTTGAGCTTCCACAGGACGGTATCTACATGGGGGACGTTGAGGCTCTTGCGCTTGGTAAGACGGATAAAAGCCGCACTTTGCACGATGCCCACATAAAGGAGACTGCGGAGAGCGCGCACAAGGTTCTTTTGGAGACCGGTATTTGGGATATTACAAGGAATCCCTATCCGCTTCGCTGGGGTCTTAGCATGCAGTCCGCTACGGAAGGTCTTTCTTCTCCGCCAAAGGATGAGGAGCGCGTAAGGGTAGAAGGTTTTGCCTGGGCTATAGACAGCGAATGGTCTGCTGATCCGGATGATGCTGTTGCCTATGACGGCCAGTATCTTTGGATTCACATTGCTGATCCTGCAAGTACGGTTATGCCCGATTCTTCTATTGACAAGTCTGCCCGCGCAAGGGGGTCCACTCTTTACATACCGGAGGGTGCTTCTCGTATGCTTTGCGAGGATTCTCTTTCCGACTATGCGCTGGGTCTTAACGAGATAAGTTTTGCCCTTTCTTTCCGGCTTAAGATAAACAAGGAAGACGCTACGATTGAGGAGTGTTCGGTTCTTAAGACTGTTGTGGACGTAAAGAGGCTTACCTACAAGGCTGCTGATGAGCAGTGTGAAAGTCCTGAGCTTAAGCCGCTTTTTGAGATTGCATGGGCCAATATAGAGAAGCGGAAGAAATCCGGTTCTGTTCAGATAGACATTCCCGAGGTTCACATAAACGTGGATCCGGAGACAAAGAAGGTGGAGATTCTTCCGGACACCCATTACAAGAGCCAGGACATGATTCGCGAGATGATGCTTCTTGCTGGTGAGGGTGCTGCCCGATTTGCTTTTAAGAACAACATTCCATTTCCTTTTGTTAGCCAGGATGCACCTGCTATGCCAGCCCCGGAGGAGATTCCTTCCGGTCTTGCCGGTCAGTTTAGGATTAGGCGCTGTATGAGGAGGCGGTCTGTTGGCGTAACTCCTTCCATGCACTGCGGTCTTGGTCTTGCTATGTACAGCCAGGTAACAAGTCCGCTTCGCCGCTACGGAGACTTGATTGGCCATGAGCAGCTTAGGGCTTTTTTGGACGGTCGTGAGCTTTTGGATAAGGATACCATGCTGATGAGGGTTAGTGAAGGGGATGCCGCTTCTGTTGCCGCCCACAAGGCTGAGCGCAAGAGCAACATGCACTGGACCCTGGTATATCTTTTGCAGAACCCGGACTGGGTTGGGGATGCGGTTTGCGTGGACCTTGGCGGAAAGCAGCCCCAGTGGTTCATTCCCTCGCTTGCACTTGAGACCTACATGATGCCTTCTAATACTTCTTCCACTCCGCTTGAGCTTAACTGCGTGCTTAGGGTAAAGCCTGCAAAGATTAATCTTAGCGAGCTTACGGTGGATTTTGTGGAAGCCTAGTGTTGAACTAAAGCGGGCATTTTGCTATTATAGCACACATGATAGTAATGAAGTTTGGCGGCTCATCAGTCGCGAATGCAGAAAGAATAAGACACGTTGCCTCTATTATCCAGGCATATAAAGAACAGCGTCCCGTTGTGGTTCTTAGCGCAATGGGAGACACCACAGACTACCTTCTTGACGCGGCAGACATGGCCGTAAAGGGAACTGTTGACATTGCTCAGGTAGAAAAGCTTCACTTTGACACAGCCACGGAGCTTGGGGTAGAAGTTCCTGCAATCAAGGAGCTTTTGAATGAGCTTCACACGCTTCTTACAGGAATTTCCATGCTTAAAGAGCTTACTAAGCGCACACGCGACTACCTTGTCTCTTTTGGCGAGAGGATGTCCGTACGCATGATGGCAGCTTATCTTAGGAAGGAGGGTACTCCTGCTGCTTTCTACGATGCATGGGATGTTGGCATGGTTAGCGATTCAAACTATATGTCCGCAGAGCTTTTGGATGAAGTTTGGCAGAATATTCCAAAACACCTGTCTTCTTATAAAGAGGGCAAGTCTTCCGAGATTCCGATCGTAACAGGATTCATCGCAAAGGATAAGCACGGCACGATTACAACTCTTGGACGCGGAGGAAGCGACCTTAGCGCAACGATGATTGGTGCCGCAATGAACGCGGATGAGATTCAGACTTGGAAGGACGTAGACGGAATTCTTACCGCAGACCCGCGCGTTGTAAAAGAGGCTCACCCCATAAGCGAAGTTACTTACGAGGAAGCACAGGAGCTTGCAATGTTCGGCAGCCAGGTTCTCCATCCACGCAGCATGATTCCCTGCAGAAAGTCTGGTACAAAGGTCCGCGTAAAGAACAGCTACAACATAAAGAGCCCCGGTACCCTTATTGTGGAAAACCATTCAGGAGCAACTCCTCCGGTTACGGCTATTACAAGCGTAAAGAACGTTAACCTTATAGACATCCAGTCAAGCCACATGTTTGGAGCTTCCGGATTCCTTGCCCACATATTCAACCAGTTCCTTAAGTGGAATATTAGCGTAGACGTTATTGCTACATCCGAGGTTTCTGTTAGCCTTACGGTTAGCGGAAAGACGGAGCTTGAAGGTCTTGTGGAGGATTTGAGCAGGGCTGGAGAGGTTCACGTAAAGAAGGACAAGGCCATTGTTACGGTAATCTGTGACGCTGCACATTCAAGTTCACTTCTTGCCAAGGCTTTTGCTTCTCTTGCAAAGGAAGACATTAACGTTCAGATGATAAGCCAGGGTGCAAGCAAGGTTAACATTTCTTTCCTTGTGGATACAAACCAGGCGGACAAGACTGTATGCGTTCTGCACAAGGCTTTTTTTAGCTAGTGCGTTTGCAAGGCATATAAACTCTATATTAAGCTAAAACTTTTTGAGGTGTAGATATGAAGATTGCGTTTGTTGGTTACGGAAAGATGGAACACATGCTGGAAAGCACAGCCATTGCTCTTGGACATGAATCTGCCGTTACGGTGGATGTTTTTGCAAAGGATGCAAAGGTTGTAGTTCCGGAAGGAGACGCGGAAGCCATTGCCCGTGCGGTAAAGGAAAGCGGTGCGGAAGGAATTATAGAGTTTACCCATCCAAGTGCCGTAATGACAAACATAAAGACTCTTTTGCCTTTGCAGCTTCCATTGGTAGTAGGAACAACAGGTTGGAACGATAAGGTTGAAGAAGTTGCAGCCCTTGCCGCTAAGTGCGGTGGAACACTCATGCATTCTGCAAACTTTTCTATAGGCGTTAACATGTTCTACCGCATTGTGGAAGAGGCAGCTCGTCTTGTAAGCAATTTTGAAGAATACGATGTTGCAGTCTGGGAGATGCACCACAACCAGAAGGCAGACTCACCTTCGGGAACGGCATTGGATATTGCACGCCGCGTAATGGCAGGAAACAGCCGCAAGACGGAGATTGTTACTGACGCATTCAGGCAGAGACCCTTGCCAAACCAGCTCCACGTTTCAAGCACAAGGTGCGGTACAGTTCCCGGAACACACTCGGTCTTTTTTGACAGCGTTGCGGACACAATAGAGCTTACCCACACAGCAAGAAGCAGACAGGGTTTTGCAAGCGGAGCAGTTCATGCATTGGAGAACCTTAAGAAGCTTACAGATGAAGGAAAACTTGCCAAGGGAAAAATCTACGGTATGAGCGACGTCTTCCCGGGAATGTTCTAGCGACATGAAAAAGCAAAGCCTGGTTTCTGGCATTTCCAACAATTCTGATTCAATCTCTAATACCAGCACTGCATTTGATTCTTCCATGCTGAATTTGGCCGATGTTACCGAAGACTTTAGCATGGATGAACTTGACCGCTGGAACACTCTTGTTGGTCTGGTTCAGTCTGTTATTGCATTCATAGAGAAATTCATTCCGGGTTACACTGCCCACATCTTCTACCATTCGGATGAAAGCCGTGAGTACAGGGAAATAGACAGGGAAGGTGTATCTACTATTCCGGAGGACTCCATTTTTATAGGCTGCCTTTCCATGGTTACGGAGACAGTTCCTCTTGACCAGTTCTTTAGCGACTACGGAATTGACGATCCAATCATAAGCCATTTTCTTCAGAATGTTTACAAGGGTGAATACATTGTTCCTATTGTACACAGCTTTGAACTTCTTGCCTTTGTAATTATTGGAAGGAGCGACGAGTTTTTTGCAGACGCTGAATCTTCACTGGAGCCTTCTAAGATTTATTTCTTGAACAAGCTTGCTTCCAGAATGCGGGTGAACATGTATGCGGCATCCGTTTCCGACAGGCGGCAGAGGGAACTACTCCACATGACCCAGTTTCCTCTTTCCCTGCAGAGGCACACTTCCCTTAACGAAGTTTTTACTCATCTTTTGGACGACTTGCGCTCCCAGATTGAATTTGATGCCGGAGTCTGCTACGCCTACGAGCAGGAAACCAACATGCTTGTTCCTTTTGCAAAGAAGGGAATCCCTGGCCGTATTGCTAAGCTTAAGGTTGGAAGCGGAATTTCGGGGCAGGTCTTTGATTCTAAGCGGAGCATCTTTGTTCCTTCCAGAAAGGAGCATCCTTTCTATTCACTTGTAGAAAAGGAATCTTTTGTAAGCGGCTCGTTTATTTCCGTTCCTTTTGGGACAGACAAGACTCAGATTGGGGTAATAACACTTTGCCGCCACGAAGACAATCCCAAGTCTTTTGGTGTTGAGCACCGCTACATGCTGGAGATTGCATCTTCTTTTATTGCCAGCGACATAACAAGCCGCCAGCTTTACCAGAAGTTGGACGAGAGCAGCTTTGCCGTTGTAAAGTCACTTACCTGTGCGCTTGAAGCAAAGGATAAGTATACGGAAGGCCACTCAGACCGCGTAAAGGAATATTCTATTAACATTGCACGGCGCCTTGGCTATACTGATGAACAGATTCACCAGATAAGGTACGGTGCAATGCTTCACGATATAGGAAAGATTGGAATAGGGGATGACATTCTGAACAAGAGGTCCCGCCTTAGCGAAGAAGAATACAAGAAGATTAAGCAGCATACGGAGATTGGCTACCACATCCTGGACAACAATTCTTTTTTTGACGACGTAAAGGATTTTGTGCGCTACCATCACGAGACTCTGAAGGGTACAGGCTACTACGGAAAGAAGCTTGGCGAATACCCCGAGGGAGCAATGCTTGTAAGCTGTGCAGATATATTTGATGCTCTTACGTCCCAACGTCCATACAGGAAGCCGCTTTCTATAGACAAGGCCTTGAGCGAGCTAAAGAAACTTGTAGGTATTAATTTTCCGGAATACGTTTACAACGCTTTTGAAAAGTATGTCCGTTCTGAAGAATTTACGAAGTATTATGAATCTTTAAAATGAGTGGGGGAAGAAATGCTTTTTGCAGTTGACATTGGAAACACAAACATAGTGGCAGCACTTTTTGACGGAAAGAACCTGCGTAACCAGTGGAGGATAGCAAGTGACTCCCGCCGTACAGGTGATGAATATTCAAGCGTAATTTCTACCTTAATCCGCGACGAAAACATTCAGGCAAAGGATATAGACAAGGCTGTAATAAGTTCCGTAGTGCCAGACCTTTTGGGACCATTTATTACGGTTAGCCAGCGCCTTACAAAGAAGAAGCCTTTTGTCCTTTCTTCTGCGCTTGCTTTTTCCGGCCAACTTCCGGTAAGGCTTCCCGAAGG
>JAGACC010000113.1 GCA_017614295.1 Treponema sp. | reverse complement strand
TATGCGGGTATGATAGACCCAGAAAAACTTTTTCAGTTGGGGGCTGGTCAAAAAAGACTAAAACTGGCCCTTACCTTTGGTGAACTTGAGCGCGACATTGCAGGTATTGCAGAAAAAGGCACAGAATATAACTTTGCCAAGATGAGCCGAGCTGACTATACAAAAGCCCTGGTCCGCATCGTGCTTCAAGACCCAAAGCTTTCCCCGGATGCATACTCACAGCTTGATTCCCTGCTTAAAGAAATCCCCTTCAACGAAAGACGAGCCTGTAATTTGGCCCGCAACGCACTTTTAGCCATAATCGGAACCTTCCCCGCAGAGTGGGACCTGGTAATTGCCCCCCATTCAGCAGAAAAAAATACCGTAGAAAACCGCAAATTCTTCCCGGGAGTATGTGTTTACGCAGAAGACATACGCTCTCCCTTTAACGTTGGCTCCATATTCCGCACCGCAGAGGCAATGGGCTGCGAAAAAGTCTACATTTCTCCCCAGTGCACGGATCCTTCGCAAAGCAAGGCCGTAAGAAGTTCAATGGGTTGTATAGAAACCTTGGGCTATACGCGCTGCTCTTTGGATGAACTGCCAGATGACAAGCCTATTTTTGTCCTGGAGACAGGTGGAACTCCAATTCAGGAATTCGATTTTCCAAAAGAGGGGATTGTCATAATTGGATCGGAGGAACTTGGGGTAAGCCCTGAAGCCTTAAAAAAAGCCAGCTACGGACACGTAACCATTCCCATGACGGGGCTAAAGGCTTCTCTAAACGTGGGTGTTGCTTTTGGAATACTAATGCAGGCCTGGGTTCAAGCCTTGAATAAAAAATAATTCCGGACGCATGGCCATTTAATATAACCATGGTTCGGAATTTGTCCGGTTTAATTAGTGCTGTTCTTTCTTAAAGGAATTGTCCAACTTGTCTGCAAGAACCTTTAGAGCCTCTTCGCTTGTAATGCCAAACATCTTGAGGGCAGAAGGTTCAATGAGAGAATAGTCAAAGTTTCCTTCGCTGTAGTGAGAAAGCATGTCCGCAAAGTAGATGAGTGTAGTAATCTTGCGGAATTCTTCCGGTGCGCCAAGAGGGTCGTGGTGGTAGCGGATTGCATTGATGATAACTTCCGGGAAGTTCCATTTCTTTGCAATCAGAGAACCAACGTCTCCGTGGTTTACGCCTGCAAACATGCGCTCAAAGAGTCCGTGGGAAACGCCGCGTTCTTCGCACATCTTTCCTATTTTATCAAGAATTTCCGGGTGGGCTGTCTCAAAGATGATTTTACCCATATCATGCAAAAGGCCGCAAACGTAGCTGTCGTCAACACATTTTTTGTCTGTGCGCAGGAAATTGCGTGCCAAATTGTATGAATAGAAGGCAATTCTGTATGCGTGTGTCCAGAGAGCCTTTATTTCTTCGTTTGAATCTTCCGTAAGAGCCTTCATTGAGCCAATGCTGTAGAGAAGGTTCTTGATTCCCCTAAGACCAACAAGCTTTACCGCGTCACCAATTGAATGGCATGGGGTGGACAAAGAGAAAGCCGCAGAGTTTACAAGCTTAAGCAGCTCTGTTGTAAGGGAAACGTCGTTGGAAATCTTAAGGGCAATGTCGCTCATCTGACTGTTGGGGTCGTTGATTATCCTGTTGATTTCCGTAATGTTCTCCGGGAATTCAGGAAGACCGTCTATGAGCTTAACAAATTCACCGGAAATGTCTGAAATGTCGGAAGTTGTCTTTCCGCTGAACGGAAGAATCATGCGGGTTACAGTCTCACCGTTTTCGCTTATAACCTGGTAGTTTTCTTCCGTAACGCCTATTTTCTTAAGGACAAGAATCATGATTACAAGGCCAAGACCTGCACCTTCGCTGTCGTCCAGAAGGGATGCAATTCCTTCTTCCACGGAATTATACATCTGGGCACGGGTAATCTTGTCGTGGATGCGCTTGTATTCAAATTTTGTAAGTTCCACGCGGTTACGAACTTCAACCTTAATCTTGTTGTTGCGGGTCTGCATGGAAATCTTTATGTAAAGACCCTTGTCTTTCTGAAGGTTAAGATAGTGGTTAAGGTCAGACATGGTGTCCATCTTGAAATTCTTCATTCCAAGTTCATAGTCGGCCTTGTCGTTTATGTCTAAGCCCTTTTCTTCAAAATAAACACGCTTGGTGTTGGCTTTCTTTCCGTTGTTGGCAAGTTCCTTTAGACAGTAGATAAGGCTGTCTGCCATTTGAGCCTGATCCAGTTCGGTCAAAAAGGTTTTCAGAATGTCACACGCATATTCCTCTATCTCATGGGGAAGAGTATAAGTTGTGACTGTAAGCGGAATTCCAGATTCTATGGCCTTGCGGACTTTTTCTACGTCAACTTTAATTCTCTTTTCTTGTGCCATTTAATTTCCTTATGCTTAGGGTCTTAGCCCCTTTTATTAACTATACCACAATTATTAAAATATTCAAATAACATCTGGCAGAATTATGATTTTTTCGCTAGAATACTTATCATGACAAGCCAAACTTTAAGCCAACTCCTGGTTTTGCTCCTCTGCGGCATTTCCAGCGTGCGCATTTTTTTTATACAGGACTCCCGCTCGGATCCAATAGCAGCCGTTCCGTCCATAGCCGTAGTAGTTTCACTGATGAATATTTTGGCATTCGGATGCGGTCCAATCGAATGTGCAAACCTGGCACTTTCAATTTTTGCCTTTATAATAAACTTTCGCTCGCTTTTGCGCTTCAGGGCCAAGCTGGTTGTTGACCACTACAGCATTCTCTTTGTCCTTAGCTCCATATTGAATTTGATTCTTGCGGCTGTGCTCCTGGTCTTTGTGCTTTACTACAGGCCGTCAAAAGCAAACCTTAAGAAATTCAATGTAAGAGAAAGCTCTTATTCATTTTACGGCAATTTTTCGCAGGGATTTAAGCAAATAGACAAAATTTTAAGCCTAAATTCCGCAATCGTAAAGAAATACGAAGCTATTACTCCAAAATCTCAAGAGGAATCTCTGGACGCGGAAAACGTAATTCTTTTTGTTCCGAATGAATGTTCTGCAATCCAGGACTACGAGCCAATACTTGTAAAGCTTGCACATGACGGCTATACAGTCTATGCGGCGGACTTCTTCCCCGAAGACTTGCGCTGGTTCAACGACTGGAGGGATTTTAAGCCTCTTAGAAGATCCCTTATGCGCTGGGCCAAGTTGCACAACAAAAAGCTTTATAAAGAAGCTACCATGCAAAGGCACCAGAACATTTTGGACTCCTATAATTCACTTGCAAAGATGCTGGACATAAAAAAAGGCACCTTTGTCTTTGCAATTTCTGATGACGGAATGAACGACGGTGGTTCAGCCATTCATTCAGCAAGCCCGGACGTTATATTTGGAACCTTCGACATTGGTGATGTTCCAGGAAACCCAAGCCCCGGTTTTGGTCCCGTTCAGCAGACAGATCCCGTATTTGCAAGATTCTTGGGTCTAAAGCGCGACAGGTCCCTTTATATGCCAAGCCACATTGCAACCGTTGTGGAAGAAAAAATCCGCCTTACCCAGGAAATAACGGCAAAAGTCCTTGGCAGCAAAGAGGAGTAAGCCTTTGGCACTTTAAATTCCAAAATACTTCACTAATCGACAATAATACTGCTATTGTATATAATAGCGAATAATACTACTTGCGAGGTTTATATGCCTGAACAAAAAATCTTCAGTTCAAAAAAGATGTGGCCAATTTCTCTTTGCGCACTTGTAATCCTAATCGATCAGATAACAAAAGCCCTTGTCGTAAAATACATTCCGCTGCTTGGAACTTCCGAAGACGGAATTATACAGATTTGCGGCAAGTACCTCTGGTTCATCCACGTAAGGAATAAAGCCGTAGCCTTTAGCATAGGCTCTTCCCTGCCTGCAAGCGTTAGGGCTATTTTGTTTGCTGCCATTCCACTTATCATCGTAGCCCTTGTCTTTGTAATATACTTCCGCAACAATGAATTCTCCTCTTTGCAGCGCTGGTCCATCTGCGGAATACTTGGCGGAGGAATCGGAAACCTCATAGACCGCTTCTTTAGGCCAGCCGGAGTTGTTGACTTTATAAGCTGCTACTTCTGGAACATTTTTGACATGGAAAGGTGGCCAACCTTTAACATTGCGGATACAGCCGTAATCATCTGCGGAGCCCTTTTCCTGATAGCCTGCTCTTTATCCATCTCCGCAAATTCAAAGAAGGCTGGAACAAAAAATGACTAAAAACACATTTACCCTTCTATTTACTCTGGTTTCTACAATAATAAACATAATACTGACTGTTGCCACCATAGCGCTACTGGCAGTTATTTTCCTTTTTACATGCAAAATGCTGGGCTGCAAGAACGGAAACGTGGTCTACATGGGCTTACTGGTCTGCTTTGTGGTTGGAGTCTTCCTGAATTTCTATTTATTTTCCAAGCTTACGGTTTGGGCGGTAAAAAAATTCAACCTTGCTCCAAAACTTTCAAATTCATTTGTAACAAGACAGCTTCCAAACGGCGCTAAATTTGCCAGCCAGGTGTCAGAACCCAAGAAAAAGACTGTAATGCCAAAGTCTGTCCTTGAACCGGAAGAAGAAGAAAAATGGACTAGCGGTACCCCAACATACCAGAATTTTGGAATAGATGAACTTAAGCGCGGTCTTGAAAAGAATAATGAAGAAGCCCAGGCTCTAATAAAAGAAAGAGAAGAAGAAGCCCGGGCATGGGAAGAATCAAAAAAGAATAAATCTGAATAATGAATCTACTGATTGTTTACTTGCGTGGCAGTATGGCTTGAACTATATAGCACTCTCTTACCTTTGCCTTGTATTTGAGCCTTCATGCCAAAGCAAGAAATCATCAGCAAAATTAAAAACGCCACTATTAATGGAATATAACATCTTTTTTGTATCATACTTTTTATCCTTACATAATCCAGAATACAACTTTTTAGGCAAGTAAGTATTGTTTTTTTTGAATTTATATCGAAATTCAATGATTTTTTATCAAAATTTGTAAATGCCCCTGGAATTTCATCTGCAAAAATGTGCAAAGAGATGCAAAAATGTGCAAACTGCAAATCGCAAAAAAAAGCAGGCCATTACAGCCTGCCTAACCTGATGGTTTGTTTTCCTTATCAATAACCGTCGCTCATGCTGCGGTTAATATCCCTCTGGTACAGTTCCTGATAGACCATGCTGCGCTTCTTAAGCTCGTCCTTGCGCTCCTGTGGGAATGGCAAGAATCTCCAGAAAATAGCACGCACTTCTTTTTCAAGCTTCTGCGTTCCGTTGGCTTCTTTGGTCATCCACAAGATGTAGTCTTCAATAAAGAATGATTTTAGGTCGCCCTTAAGCTTTTTGTTGTCAATGTACTGGTAATACTGACCTGTCAAACCTTCGGACATCCAGTCAAAAGAAGCCTTTTCCTTTGCAACCTGCCATCTTAGGTCTGCTACAGCTGTAAGACATGCAATCTTTAGGTTGCGGGGATACATAGGAATTACAATACGTCCACGGCTTGTTATGCGGTTGTAGCGGTCAAATGGTTCCCAGCAGAAGCCGTTGTCGCCGTATGTTGGCACCAAAAGAACATAAGGAACTATGCGGTTTGGCACGTTCCTGTGAATTCTGCAGAAACAACCCGGGTCAATTGATTCAATCCAGGCAAGCTCGCGCAATACGTTCTCGCGGAAGCCCGTTTCCTTGTCGTTGCAGTGGTTAAATTCGCGTGTAAGAACAGGGAACTGGTTACCCTGGCGTCCACAAGTCATCTTTGCCATCTGGCGGATAGTCGTCATTTCCTGCAAAATGTCTTCAAGGCCAACATTTGCACTCTGTTCCGGCATACCCTGAGCCTTTTCGTCCAAGCTTTCGCGGATTTCCCTTGCTTCCAAGAGTTCCTTTATGTAGCCTGCACAGTCGCGGTCAACCTTCTGAACGGTGCGCATCAAGTTGGCAATTTCAGAAAAAGCCTTGCGCTGAGTTTCATCGTATGGGTGAACGTGCGGTTCAAGACCAATAAAAGGTGAGTGAGTAAAAATGTCGTTTATGCGGTCGCGGATCTGGTTTTCAAGGCGCTCCCTCTCGTGCTCCTTTGCGGAAACAAGGTTGTCTGCGCTTGCAATTTTACCGCTGTTCTTGCTGATAAGCTGTGAAAGGCGGGTCTGGTCTGCACCAGGGCCCCTCTTTTTGGAAGGTCCAACTTCGTCCGTAACACTAAGTGTAAGGCGGCCGGAAGCAATCTCCTTTATCCACTCGTCAGCATACATTATTGGTTCGCCAGTAATGTTCTGGAATATTGAGCGCGAAAAGAAATCCTTCTGTTCGGGGGTAAACAAAGACGGAAGAACCACACCAAAGCGCATAGCCATACGTTTTGGCATAGGAGTCTTAGGATTAGCCATCTTTGGTGCAAGGGAACGCAGGAAATTCCACCAGGAAGCTACGATATTCTGGCGGTAAACTGCGCGGTCCTTCTTGTCTTCGGTCTTAAGGTACTTGGAAAGCAGCATGTGCAAACGCTGGGCACTTTCTCCCTCGCCGCTAAGACAAGTCTTGTAATATGTAGTGTCATCAAAAACACCGTTGGATGTGTCCTCAAAATATTTTTCTATCGGCTTGAACTGAGTTTTGCTTAAGTCTACAGGAAGCGGAGACTGATCGCCTTTGTCATCATCGTCATCTTTTGCATAACGCTGATTGGTCAACTCAAAACCCATATGAGAGTTGTCTTCTTCTACGGCAATATTTTCTTCTCCGTCGCTAAAAGAATCCTGCTCCATGCTGGCTTCCGACTGCTCCAGAAGAGCCGCAATGCCAGGGTCAATATCATCATTGTCGCTCATATCTAATTCTCCACTAATATATTAAAAATTATAACATGGGATTTTGATTCTATCAAGTTAATTTCAGTTTTTTGGACGGTACTTTTTTAGGCTCTACCATTAAATTCCTGGCTAATTCGACAGAAAATGCCTTTGCGTCACCGCCGTTCCGGGGTTCCGGGTCCCTGCCCTCCATTGCTGGCGCAACCAGCCTGCGGCTGGCCCCTCCATGGCGGCGTAGGTCTTTTTCCCTTCTGCGCGGAGACTTGCATGCTAAAGAGGACAGGATATTCCCGTTATAAAGAGATTTGTTTTGTTTTTAACTTGTCAGGCAACACTCACTGCATCAAATTCAGCATAAGGTTCCAGCATTTTGAGCATAAAGTCGTATGGAGTCATAGCTTTAAGCTTTCCGCTTGCTACATCCGCAAAGATGTTTGCAGAGGCACCGCTTACAAGCTTTACACCTTTTTCGTTCTGGGTTACAGGCAAGTGCGCATTGCGGGCTTCAACATTCCAGAATATAATTTCGGGAAGTTCATAGCCGTAGGACGCAAACTTTTTCCTGTAATGCTCAAAGGTAGAAGTTCCTTTTGCACACATGTCAAATTCCATGTCAGAAATAATCAGGACGCACTCAATCATTTCTTCTTTTGGAACATGGCCGCTCTTTGCAGTCTTAAAAAGAAGTTCATAAACTTTGCCAATGTCGGTGTTTGCAGCCTCGTTAAACTTCTGGACATAGTTCAGTTTCTTCTTAAGGGTGTTGCACCTTTCCGGAAGCTGGATAAGTTTTGGCTCTTCGCTAAAAGTAATAAAGCTGTTCTTATATGCTCCGTCAAGCTGCTCTGCAAAAAGCAATGCCAATGAAGTTGCAATGTTAATAGGCGAATCTTCCCTTCCGTGGTACATAGAAGC
>JAGACC010000112.1 GCA_017614295.1 Treponema sp. | reverse complement strand
GATTTTGGAGAGGCTTCTTCCCAAGAGAAAAAATCTTCACGCAAGAGCAGTATTGTTCAGAGAAGGCTTAAGGCTTTGCTTATCCGTCAAAAGAGGGCAAGGCAGAACGCAAGGCGCGAAGCTGAACGCTATGCTCAGGCAAAACAATATTCCCAGGCAGCAGAGGAAGATGATTCATCTTATTCAAGGGAAGATTCCGGGGCAGAGGAGGAGAATGCAGCTTTACAGCAGGAGTCTTTGCAGCAGGATAGTCTTCAGCACATCCACTACCATATTCTTGATGTGTTTGTAACGCTTGTCTATGCAACGGCAGCTCTTTTTGCGGTAAAGCCAATTCTTTTTGCAAAGTCGATTGCCAAGCCTTTGAACGGTATGGGTCGTTTCTTTGCGGAGATTGGAAAGCTCTTCTTCTTTGGGGACAAGGCAACGGCTGCAAGGCTTTCCGAGATAGAAATACGCAGTGACTACATTACGGTTCTTATAGACAAACGCAACTGCGTATTTGCAATATTCCTTATTTTCTATCTTATAGGACGGACACTTCTTACTTTGTTCAACAAGGCTGCAAACAAAAAACTTTGCTTTATCTTTATGGTAGGCTTTGTGCTTATATGCTTTGTTCTTCCGGTTAAGTTCTTCCTTTTTATTTTGCTTGTTCTTGCTCTTTACGGGGCTATGCAGTTTGCTAACGGTGCTTCCAAGATGACTCTTTTGTGCAAACTTTTTGCCTTCCTGCTTGTGTTTGGAATGGAATACTATCTTGTTCACCTTGTGCTTTACCCAGGATTCCCGGATGTTATGGCAAACGTCGTTCAGATTTTGGGCTTGCATGCTAACTGGTAGCGTAAGTTTGCGGTGCGGATTGTAGCTGGAATTTACCGGCTTTTACTGGCTTTTATAAAGGGGAAAAAATGAATATTGCGGTTTTTGTTAGCGGAGGGGGAACAAACCTTCAGGCTCTTATTGATTACGAAAAAAATACGGCTGGCTGTCCCTACCACATTGTGCTTGTGGCTTCCAACACAAAGAAAGCTTATGCAATTGAGCGGGCAAATCTTGCTGGAATTCCTTCATTTGTAAGAAGCCCGGTTTCCGTTCTTGGAGCAGAGAAGGCTTCTTGTGCAGACCGTGACCAAAAGCGTGAGGCTGTTAGCAATGCCATGCTGGAGCTTTGCAGGGAGTACAAGGCAGATGCAATCGTTCTTGCCGGCTACCTTTCTGTTCTTAAGGGCGCAATCATTGATGAATACAAAGACCGCATAGTTAACCTTCACCCGGCTTTGCTTCCAAAATTTGGCGGGGTTGGAATGTGGGGAGACAATGTTCACGAGGCGGTGCTTGCTTCTGGCGAAAAGGAAAGCGGATGCACTATTCATCTTGTGGATTCGGGATGCGACACAGGAAAGATTCTTGTGCAGAAGAAAGTCCCTGTTATGGAAGGCGATACTGTGGAAAGCCTTTACGCAAGGATTGCTCCTAAGGAACACGAAGCTATTGTTGAGGGCGTATGTCTTCTGGCAAAAAATATCTAGCTCTTACTTTTGATGACGGACCCAATAGCTCTACTACGGCAGATGTGCTTGACGTGCTTGAGTCTTTTGGCGTTAGGGCTTCGTTTTTTTTAATCGGACAGAATGTTACTCCGCAAAGCATTCCCATGATAAAGAGGCAGCTTAGCCTTGGCTGTACGGTTGAATGCCATTCCTGGAGCCATCCGCACATGGGTAGCATGGAAGTGGAGCAGATTAAGAGCGAGGTTTTTAGGACAGACCAGCTGATTCAAATGCATACGGGGAGAATTCCTGAGTTTTTTAGGCCACCATACATTGACCTTTCCGAGACTTTGTTCAATAGCGTGGATAAGCCTTTTATCTGCGGTTCTGACTGCAAAGACTGGGATGATTCTGTTTCTTGTGACGAGCGCGTCAGG
Source organism: Treponema sp. (assembly GCA_017614295.1). Taxonomy (GTDB): domain Bacteria; phylum Spirochaetota; class Spirochaetia; order Treponematales; family Treponemataceae; genus Treponema_D. Next base: position 3,286 of record JAGACC010000112.1, on the reverse strand, counting down.
ATGATTTTAGATTCTGCCAAGGAAGGTCAGATTTTTTTGCTGCACGACATGGAAGGGAATTCAAAGACGGTGGATGCCCTTAAGCGGATAATTCCAATTCTGCTTGAAAGTGGATTTACTTTTGTTACCGTTCCGGAGCTGTTCAAGTGCTATTCTGTGGATCCTAATGTCCGCGGTAAGATTTGGTCTAACGTGTTGGAGTAGGGTTAATTCTTTTTTTAAGTGTTTGCAATACAAGTAAATAGATTACCGGGTCTTTTGCATGGAATTTTCCAGCTGGCCCGGTAATGACATATTTCTACCTGCGCTGCATGTCTGCGTTTTGCGGTACAAGTTTTATTACTACGCGGCGGTTCTTTGCACGTCCTGCGGCAGAATTGTTGCTTTCTACAGGTTTGGTTCCACCGTAGCCCTTGTAGCTAAAGAGCTTTCCGTCTATTCCGTCCTGCTTGAGTGCTTCTATTACAGCCTGTGCGCGCTGGATACTAAGAGTCATCTGTCCTGTAGGCTTGTTTACGTCTGCAGTGTGGCCTTCCACTATGATTGAATAGTTTCCGCCGTTAGAAAGAGCTTCCTTTATCTGCTTTGCAATAAGGCTTACGCGGGGTCGTTCTTCCGGCAAAAGTTCAGTTGAGTCTGCTATAAAGCGGAGGTCGCTTATTGTAAGGGTAAGTTCCATTCCTCCTGTTGGTGAATCTTCAAGAGTTATGTTTGGAACAGTGTCCTTTTCTTTTTCAAGTTCCTTCTGAATCTTTGTGTAGTCAAGGTAGTACTTGGTGTTGCGTTCAGGTGCGGTTACTGCGTGGGAGATTTCTTTTTCGCCCAAGAGGATGACAACCTTTCCGTTCTTTAAGAGTTCGCGGTTTTGCGGAACTGTTGCAATGCGGAGGTAGTCGTCGTAAGAGATAACCGGGTCGCAGCGGTTAACACCGTATACTTTTTTTGCCATAATCCAAAGCGGGTCTTTTCCGGCTCTTTCCGTAATTCCGCGTGGACCTGTTGCAGTCATGTATTCAACTATACCGGAAGTTTTTGCGGTTTCCGGCTCTACCATGTTGCGCTCGTAGACAAGAGTCATGTTTTCGTCCCAGATGCGGGGGAAGAGGCATGGGCTTACGGAACTGTTGGTAAATTCACCCTGAATTGGAAGGACTCCCCTTGCGTCGATAATGATTCCTGAGTATGGGCGGGAAGCAATGCGGTCTATTGGCAAGTCCTGAACGTAGGGCTTTCTGTGCTTTATGATTAGAGTGCCTATGTCCTGAAGGTTAATCGTGTTTGTGGTCTTTAGGTTGTTTGTTCCGTTGTGGAAGTAAGCTGGTGTCTGCTTGCTTTTGTCTATGATGTGGGTAAGAGCTTCGAGGGTAAGTGTTCCTTCGCGCACAAGGTCTTCTATTGTACGTGTGTCGTCTACGTAGAGAGAAAGAAGGGGGTCTTTTACCAGTATTGGAAGCTCCATCTTGATTCTGTTTACGGCAAGAGACTTTCCGCTTGGCATTGGGATTCCGGCTTTTACAACATTCATTGAGATGTCGGAGATAAAGGCCTGCTTTGTCCAGTCAACCTTGCTTTCCGAGCTGATTATAGACTTGTCCCTGGATGCGTTGGCTGCGGCGTAGGCTTTTTCTTCCGCCTCACGGATTTCTTCTTCCGTAAAGCCCTGCATGATGAATTCCGCGCGGTTTTCTGCGGATGTGGCTTCTGCCAAGGCGATTACAGGACTGAATATAAAAAACAAGCCGCTTACGGCAACCAATACTTTCTTTTGCATGACTCTCTTTTGCATGTATACTTCCCCTAATTGAATATCGGCACAATTAGCTTTTTACCAATAGATAAAACCTTTTTTTCGCTTATTTCGTTAACAGCGCAAAGGTCTTCCACCGTGATACCGTACCTTCTGGAAATTCCCCAAAGGGAGTCTCCCTCTTTTACGGTGTACATTACGGCATCCGTGGCAACTCCCTGCTTTTTTAGGTTTTCCTCCGTGTCTTCGGGCATGTCTCCGGGTAGCCTTAAAGAGTAAACCTCTCTTGCAGGCGTACAGTTACGGAAAAGTGCGGGGTTCAGCGTCTTTACCTTGGTCTTGCTAACGCCTGTTGCCTTTGAGATCTGGTTAAAACTGAACATTCCGGCGGTTTTTATATAGGTAAATTTCTCCGGCTCTACGTTTTCTATTGCTTTTACCGCTTCTTCAATGCCAGTTGCTCCGTAGTAGTGGGCGTTTTCTATTATGTCTGCTATTGCGAGAAGCTTGGGCACGTACAAAATGGACTCTTTTTTAAGGATTTCGTTTTCTGCAAGGTACCAGAAGTCTTTTCCCGGGTTCTGCTTTACAAATTTACCCATTGCTCCTGCACCGCAGTTGTAGGCGGCAAGGGCAAGCTCCCAGTCACCAAAGAAGCGGAAGTTGTATTCCAGTTTGGAAAGGGCCGCATCGGTGGACTTCCAGGGATCCCTTCGCTCGTCGTACCAGCTGTCTTTTTCCAGGTAGGGTGCCATGGAATTTGCCATGAACTGCCAGATTCCTGTTGCTCCGGAGCGGGAAACTGCATTTGGTATGTAGTTTGACTCAACAATCGGGAGGTACTGCAGGATAAGTGGCATGTTGCGCTCTTTTAGCTGCTCAAGAATGTACGGAAGGTAGGGGGCTGCGTTTTCCAGTGAGCGTACAAGAACCTTCTGGCCGGATGCGGTAAGGTACTGCCTTAGGAATTTCTGGCTAAGCTCGTGCTCTATGCCGGGAAGCTCAAGTTCCTTCCTTCTTACGCCGTTTTGTGTCTCTTCTCCGGACTTCATGGCGGCAACTTCTTCTTCTATAAGGGTTACCTTGTCCTTTTCCTTGCTCTTTTTGCTCTTTGACTTTTTCTTCTTTTTCTTTAGCTCTTCCTGAATCTCTTTTTCAAGAAGCTTTTCCTGTTCGCTTGCGTAGGTGTCGGAAGCGTCCAGTTGGTTTTCTGCAGTATCCTTTGCGGAGATTTTACCGGCGTCGGAGGCTTTTCCGTTTGCAGATGCGGAAGCAAGACTTGTCCCCGAAGCGGTGTCTGTAGCTGCAAGGCTCTGTGCGGTTGCGCATGAATTCATCATAATCATGCAGGAAAGTGTTGCAAGAGCAATGCCCCGTAAGCAGAACCTTGGACTCCTTAAGAATTTCTTAGTGAATTTTGGCTTCGGTCCCAGATTCAATCCCAGCCCATCAAGACCCTTAAAAACAATTTTTTCTTCCATTTTAGAAACATCCAATTTAGAAACATCCCACATTTTATAAAAATCCCAACCCATAACT
>JAGACC010000111.1 GCA_017614295.1 Treponema sp. | reverse complement strand
GGCGTAGGATTATTGGCAAGAACTTCTGTTGACGAAAAAGCGGTTTGTTAATATAGTTTATTTAAAAGGAAAGTCTTTGGAAAAAAAATACCGCCACGAATATAAATATCTTTCTCCTGAATACATACTCTCGTATCTTCAGAAACGGGTGGGTATGGTTTTGCAGCTTGACCCGCATACAGGGGACGCCAAGCAGTATTCCATCAGAAGCATTTATTTTGACGACATGTACAACACCTGCTACCGGGAAAACGAAAACGGAACAGACCCCCGCGAAAAATTCCGCATAAGAATTTACAACGGTTCCACGGAGTACATAAAGCTGGAGCTTAAGCAAAAGGAAAAGACAAAATGCTTCAAGTATTCAGCCCCACTTTCCTTTGAGCAGTGCAAGACCATAATGCAGGGGAAAATTCCGCAATACGACAGCACCACCCCGTTCCTGGTAAAAAAGCTTATTGCCAGGATGAAGCTTGTCCAATTGCGCCCGGTTTGCATTGTTTCTTACGAGCGCGTGCCCTATATCTGGACGGCAGGAAATGTCCGCATAACCTTTGACCGCAACATACGCAGCTCTTCGGACATAAATGAATTTTTCAGCAAGGAACTTCCATCGCGTCCGGTTCTTGAATCGGGTACAAACATGGTTGAAGTTAAATTTGACGAGCTTCTTCCAGATTTTATATATGAACTTCTCCAGTCAAGCAGGCTTGTGCAGACAGCATTCTCAAAATACTATCTGTGCCGCCGCTACAACATGACGGGAGAATCCATATAAAGCTTTACAAAAGTAAACAATAAAAACAGGAGAATACAATGACAACTTTCAAGGACATTTTTAAGAAATCGTTTTTGCAGGGATTTTCCAGATTTGACCTTACACCGCTGAACATGGTGATTGTTCTGGGGCTTTCCGCACTCTTCGCAATATATATTTTTGCGGTCTACAGAATTCTTACCCGCAAAACTTTTTATTCCAAAAGTTTTAACATTTCCCTTGCTGCGGTAACAATAATCACTACGGCAATAATCATGACAATTCAGTCCAACGTGGTGATTTCTCTTGGTATGGTTGGTGCCCTTTCTATTGTCCGCTTCCGCACAGCCGTAAAAGAGCCCATGGACCTTGCCTTTATGTTCTGGGCAATAAGCACTGGAATCATCTGTGGAGCAGGACTTGCAGAAATTTCCTGCATACTTGCAATAATGATGACTCTTGCGGTTGTTGTCTTAGACAGAATTCCGATTGGCCGTGCCCCGCAAATTCTTATGGTTACAATGAACGACTACAACAGCGAAGGAACTCTTATTACGGAAGTAAAAAAGACCTGCCGCTACTTTAGCGTAAAATCCAGAAGCCTAGCAAACGGACAGGCCGACTATGTGATTGAAGTGCGCGTAAGGGAAGAAGATGAAGGCTACCTTATAAAAGATGTTTCTTCTATAACAGGAGTGATTTCTTCCAGCCTTTTGCGCCACGACGGAGAGGTAACCTACTAATTTAGAGACTTAGCAATACCGCTTACTTTACCGTCATGCGGGCAAAAACACCAACGCTGTTCAACATGGCAAAATAATTGGGAAGGTCATCATAGAAAGCATACTTAAGGTAGAGCTCATCACGGAGGCCTATGCTTATCATGTCGGACAGCTGGTATTCGTAGCTTAGGTTTAGCATGTTCTGGAATTCCAGCCCACAATCATAAGTAACAAAGTCCTGATCCTGCCAGGGGAAGGCGTAGTGGGCATAAGTGCGGTTTTCCAAGGCAATCTTGTTCTTTTCAAACAGAGTCCACTTAAAGGCAAGCACATTTTCTGCACCAAAGGTGTAACTGTAGCTGCGATAGAGGGTATCCGGCTGAGGAAGCAAATCCCTTCTGTAATAGGCATAATCTGTTGTTCCAAGAAAATTTGCACCAAGAATTTCCTTCCATTCAAAGACATTGTTCTTGCTGAATTCTTTTTTCTGCTTAATGCCTGCTCCCAAACCAAGAGAGCTTACCTCAAAGAAAGAATGCCATCTAAAATCATACAAAAGTTCCGCTCCAAGGGAAGTCTCTGTATTTTCATCATTCATGGAATCTGGTGTACGCGCAAACAAGAAGCCGTCGCTTGAAATATTAACGTCGTACATAAAATTGCGCTCACCGTCGCTTGTACCTTCTCCAGAGCCTTTTCCAAAAGAGCCGCTCATAGAAAGCTCAAACTGGCTAAATGGAGTGTTGGAGTCAAACTGATAGGGATTGTCGTAAACAACGTTGCATGCAAACCCTCCATAAACAGGAAAGGTCTCCCCAAAGCTTTTGCCGTCCGCATAAGAAGCCCCCGTTGCAGAACCGAATCCCGCACAAAAATCAAGGCCATAAAGTTTAGACGCACGGGGAAGGGCTTTTTTCTGCAGAACCAAGTCCGACCACATGCGCATTGGATTTGGAATATAGCTTGCGTAATAACCCAAGTTCTGCATCTCGTAGCTAAGGTTGTAGAGCATTTCTCCCATAAAGGCAGCACCAACACTTGAATAAACCAAGTCGTTTACAGAAGGCGCGTTTGTTTCACAAAAATATTCCCAAATCAGCGAACCGGAAGCAGAAAGAAGCAAAGACTCAAAGGGCGTAAAATTGGCATTGCGTCCGCTTGTATAGTAAAGCGAGCCCTGGTAGGGGTGCAACACAAAATTGGTCCAGTACCAGTCTGTGTCATATTCCCAGTCCTTTTCGTAAAAATGCTTCCAGTCATTAAGCGTTACTTTTGTCCAGCCCTGCTTTGTTACAAATTTGTTCCAACAGAAAATTATGGAATTTGCAACGAACATGCCGCTAATACCTGTTAAATAGTGGTGCTCGGAAGGGTCTCCAAAAAGATAGGTCCCCAAGTTAAAAGAAAGGTCTTCTTTCTCCTTATTCTTAGGCTTACTTGTGGCTACAGTGGCTTCCTCTTCTACAGTAGCCGCTTCCTGGGCAAAAATCATATTGGACTGCCAAGCCAAACAAAACATCATTGCAAGAAAAAACGCTTTAATTTTCATACCGGGATTCCTAAAACTATCTCTTTAATATAAAACACTATAGTAGAATTTTCAGTCCGATTCAAGAGTGGATTTTTCTTTTTTCTCTGAACCAAGCATCTATTGCCAACCCGCTTTCCAGGGTTCCTTGCATGGATGCAATTTTTAAGCAACCGCCATTCCAATCGGGGGTAGGCTTGCTTTGTTTACGAAAACAATTCCATTTGCAAATCTTTTTCGGGAAAGGTCTTCATATAGGAAAAACATTCGTCCGGGGTGCAGAGCATCTTGTGCTTTTTGCATTCCCTCTGGAACACCTG
>JAGACC010000110.1 GCA_017614295.1 Treponema sp. | reverse complement strand
TTGTTCATAATTATCTCCTGTTCTTGCTTAAAAACGAAAACGAGCGCAGCGAAGTTTTCGTTTTTAATGGACTTAATCAAGTCCATTACCTACAGTATACTGTAGGTAAATTTTTGTTTATTGATGTTCTCTCGTAGAAACTGATGTCGAATTGGATGCAAAAATGCAAAAAGGATATGACGATATGGTTCAGGGAAGGGTAAAAACTCTATAAGAATAAAGAAAATCATGTGGCTACAGTGATCCATGTGGCTTATGGTAAAAGGGATTTGGATAAAGTCTTGCGCGATGTGAATTAGAAAAAAGAGTCCTACGCCCGATTGGAAGGGCGCGGGACGCGTTGCGTTAGCAATGGAGCCGGAAGGCGGAACCCTGGAAAGCGGGTGACGAAAGGGGCTGTCGGTCGAGTTAGCCATGGGATAAAATGGTAGAGCAATCAGGACTATCGTCCTAAAGAAGAAAAATAAAAAAAGACTTGCCCGGAAAAATTGCTCTTCCGAACAAGTCTTTTGTTTTAGACTGGCTTAAAGGCCGGAGCTTTTAGTCAATCTTGATTTTGTTGATTTTCCAGATGTCGCGGACGTAGTCTTCGATTGTACGGTCGGAAGAGAACTTGCCTGAATTTGCTATGTTCAGGAGTGCCATGCGTGCCCAGTTTCTCTGGTCTGCGTAGGCTTTTGCAACTTTTTCCTGAGCCTGTACGTAGCTGTCAAAGTCTGCGAGGATAAAGTATACGTCTGGTCTCTGTCCTTCAATTCCGAATACGAGGCTGTCGTGCAGGTCGCGGAAGAGGAGTCCCGTCTTGTCGTAGGTTCCGTCCACAAGCTGGTTTACGATTTTTGCCAACTGCGGGTTGCGGTCCAGGTACTTCTGCGGGTTGTAGCTGTGCTCGCTGTTAATCTTGATGATTTCGTCGGAGTTGAGACCAAAGATGAATGCGTTTTCCTTTCCTGCTGACTCTACGATTTCTATGTTTGCGCCGTCCATTGTTCCAAGGGTTAGCGCTCCGTTCATCATGAACTTCATGTTTGAGGTTCCGGATGCTTCGTAGCCTGCTGTAGAAATCTGCTCGGAGACATCGCTTGCCGGGATGATTTTTTCTGCTACGGATACGCGGTAGTTTTCTACGAATACAACGCGGAGCTTTCCTCCAACGCGGCGGTCGTTGTTGATTCTTTCCGCTACGGTGTTAATGAGCTTGATTATCTGCTTTGCACGGCGGTAACCGGATGCAGCTTTTGCTCCAAAGATGAAGGTGCGGCTTGGCGGGTTGAATGACGGGTCTTCCACGATGCGGTTGTAGAGGTACATGATGTGGAATACGTTCAAGAGCTGTCTCTTGTATTCGTGAAGTCTCTTTACCTGGGTGTCGAAGATGCTTTCCGGGTCAAGGAATTCATTCTGGGCATGCTTGAGGTAGTCTGCCAGCTTCTGCTTGTTGTGTCTCTTGATTTCGCTAAGCTTTTTGAGGCTTTCTTCATCGTCTGCAAACTTTTCGAGTGCCTTTAGCTTTGTAAGGTCTGTTTCCCAACCGTGGCCAATGCGTTCTGTGATGAATGAAGCAAGTTCCGGGTTGGAGCAGAGGAGCCAGCGTCTTTGTGTTACGCCGTTTGTCTTGTTGTTGAACTTCTGCGGGTAGATTGTGTTCCAGTCTTTGAATTCCTGTTCCTTGAGGAGCTTTGTGTGCAGTTCCGCAACGCCGTTTACGCTAAAGCATGAGTGTATTGCAAGCCATCCCATGTAGACTTTGCCGTCGTGGATGATGGACATGTGGTTCTGCTTGCCGTAGTCGTTGGGGAATTTTGCGCGGAGCTCTATCATAAAGCGGCGGTTGATTTCTTCCACAATCTGGTAGATGCGGGGGAGCAGCCTCTGGAATATGTCGATCGGCCACTTTTCCAATGCTTCTGCAAGGATTGTATGGTTGGTGTATGCGAATGTCTTTGTTACAACGTTCCATGCGTCGTTCCAGCCAACGTTGTATTCATCAAGGAGTATGCGCATCATTTCCGGAATTGCAACAACCGGGTGCGTGTCGTTCAGCTGGATTACGTGGTACTGGGGGAATTTGCTGAAGTCTGTTCCCACGTTGAGTACAAAGTGGTGGATAAGGTCCTGCAAAGATGCAGATGTAAAGAAGTACTGCTGCCTAAGGCGGAGTTCCTTACCCATAGGGCCGTTGTCGTTGGGGTAGAGAACGCGGCTTATGTTTTCCGCATTGTTCTGCTTTTCAACTGCGCGGTTGTACTGCATGTCGTTGAAGAGCTGAAGGTCAAATCCGTCCGGGCTGGATGCCTGCCACAAGCGCAAGGTGTTTACGGTTTCGTTTCCAAATCCGACTACAGGCATGTCGTATGGTGTTGCAGTTATTTCTTCTGCATTTTCTATGTAGAAGCGGTCCTGTCCGTCGGGGGTCTTGCCGTATTTTATCTGTCCGCCGAATCTTACCGTTACCGCAAGGTCGCTTCTCTTTACTTCCCACGGGTCGCGGTGCTTTAGCCAGTTGTCCGGGAATTCTACCTGCTCACCGTCTATGATGTGCTGCTCGAACATTCCGTATTCGTAGCGGATTCCGTAGCCGTGTCCAGGGTATTCGAGTGTTGCAAGGCTGTCCAGGAAGCATGCTGCCAAGCGTCCCAAGCCTCCGTTTCCAAGACCTGCATCCGGTTCTTCGTCTTCTATAACGTTGTAGTCAACGTTCATGCCGTTAAGAACTTCCCTTACCTGGTCCATGATTCCGGAGTTGATAAGGTTGTTGCTCAGAGCGCGTCCCATAAGGAATTCTGCACTAAGGTAATAGAGCTGCTTTGTGGGCTTTGCTTCGTAAGCGCGGCGTGTTTCCATCCAGTTTGGCATGATGATTTCAAGGGCACTTGCGCTTACTGCGTCAAACAGGTCGTGTTTTGTGGCCTGGGTAATGTCTTTACCGTACTGCCTGCGAAGACGCGCTGTTAAATTCTCCTTGAACTTTTCTGCGTCAAATTTCATTTGTTCCTCCTAAGAACTGTATATAAAAACACGGTGCCTCCACAGACCGTATTATTCCATTTTTACTTGGCCATCAATATGACCATAGAGCCAGCCGGAAGCACATAGCGTGACTGTGAATGCAGCTGCTCAATGCGACCTTCCAGAACAAGACTGTCGTCCGCTTCTATAGACGTGTCCGCAACCCTGTACCACCTGCGTCCGTCCTTTAAGGTTGGAATGGTTACCAGAGTGTCGTGCCTGTCCGTACTCATTGCTATGTAAAAGTCGTTGTCGCACTTGCCGTTCTCGTTCATGCAGTAGCGTCCGCTAAGGGTAAAGCCCAAGAAGTTCTGCATTATGTTCCAGTCGGGAATGCTTCCGTCGTATGCGTACCACTGAATGTCCGGTACTTCGCCAGCCTTGTTGCCCCTAAAGAAATTCTCCCTTCTAAATACGGGGTGTTTCTTCCTAAGCTCTATTGCCCTCTGAGTGAATGTTACCAGACGGTCGTTAAGCCTGCATATTCCCCAGTCGATGTAGCTTGTCTCGTTGTCTTGGCAGTAGGCATTGTTGTTCCCCTGCTGACCCCGCCTAAATTCATCCCCTGCAAGAAGCATTGGCGTTCCCTGGGAGATGAGCATCGTAAGGATAAAGTTCTTCATCTGCCGGGTGCGTGCCCTTTCTATAGAAGGATTTGCGGTTGGTCCCTCAAAGCCAAAGTTGTAGCTCCAGTTTGAATCGTTGCCGTCGCGGTTTGCCTCACCGTTTTCCTCGTTGTGCTTACCGTTGTAGCTAACAAGGTCGTTCATGGTAAAACCGTCGTGGCATGTTATGTAGTTTATGCTGTTGCAAGGTCTCCTAAACTGGAAGAGGTCGTTTGAACCGCTTATTCTCGTAGCCGCAGCGGTAGCAAGCTTTTCGTGTCCGTTCCAGAATTTGCGTATGTCGTCGCGGAAGCGGTCGTTCCATTCTGCCCAGCGTCCGGGGAAGCAGCCAGACTGGTATCCTCCACCGGCATCCCAAGGCTCAGCAATCATCTTTGTGTTGTGCAAAAGCGGATCCTGCTGAATCGCATCCACAAGAGAAGATGCCTCTACAAGACCTCCGTCCTGTGTCCTGTTAAGAACCGCCGCAAGGTCAAAGCGGAAGCCGTCTATGTGGTAGTTAAGCACCCAGTAGCGAAGGCATTCGATTATGTAGTTGGCAAGAACCGGGTGACCGCAGTTTGTTGTGTTACCGCAGCCGGAAAAATTCATGTAGTGTTCGCGGTGAGACTGTGGCAGCAGATAGAATACGCTGTTTTCAAAGCCACGGAAGCAGAAAGTTATGCCGTTCTCGTTACCTTCCGCAGTATGGTTGAACACAACGTCAAGAATTATCTCTATTCCGTTTTTGTGAAGCTCTTTTACAAGGTTCTTAAATTCATTTACGCAAGCACCTGGAGTCTTGTCTGCCGCGTAAGAAGCCTTTGGAGCAAAAAAACACATTGTGCTGTAGCCCCAGTAGTTCTTCATGCGCTCGCCAGTCCTTGGGTTTACATTCGTGTTTTCGTATTCATCAAATTCAAAGATTGGAAGAAGCTCTACGCTAGTAACACCCAGACGCTTAAGGTAGGGAATCTTTTGTGTAAAGCCAGCGTATGTTCCCGGACTTGCAACACCGTTTTCCTTACCGGCAGTAAAGCCCTTAAGGTGTGTCTCGTAGATAACGCATTGTGAAAGAGGGTAGTTAAGAGGCTTGTCCCCCTCCCAGTCAAAAGCGGAATTGTCCACAACCACGCACTTGGGGAACTTTTCCATATCCCTGCCCTTAAAAACCTCCATGTCCTCTTTGTCCACAGGCGGTCTGTATGTTGGCGGAATATTCAGAAACAGTGATTCGGAAGTCAAAGCCATTGCGCGGGGGTCAAAAAGATAGACTTTGGGATTAAAGCGGTGCCCCTCCGAAGGTTCAAAAGGTCCTTCCACGCGGAAAAGATAAAGAGTGCCAGCCTTAATACCCTTAACAAAAATGTGCCAAAGATCCCCGGTTCGGTTCTTCTCTGGAGAAAGTACAAGTGTCGAATAAGGCTTTACATCGCTGCTTTTGTCAAAAAAATCCAAAAAAATGCGCGTTGCATTCCTGGAGTATACGCTAAAGTTCACTCCGTCCGGATAAACTTGAGTGCCAATCGGCAAAGGATTTCCAGCAAACGTCTGCAATTCTTCCATATCTAAAAATTATAGCATTATACTCAAAATATTGCTAGCAAATTCTTCGCGGAATTCACACGAATTAACAAAATTTTAATATTTCAAGAGTATTTTTTGATTTTGGCCATATCAGGGGCTACAACTCTCCCGAAAATCGACTGACATTTGTTGGCGTAAAAACTTCGTAGCATCTAGCTTTCAGCTTTAAGCGTAAGAACTTCCTCTAGGGAAAGGGAACAGCATTTTGCTATCATTTCGGGCGCAATACCTTCTGCCAGGAATTTTTTTGCGGTCTCGATTGCTTTTTGCCGCATGCCTTGTTCAAGCCCCCGCCTTTCTGCAGCCAAGAGGCCACTCGTGTAGTCGCGCTTTTTTCCTTCGATTTGCCCCTGTATCACCCACCGCCAGCCGTCATCGCTTATCTTTTCCAGAGTATCCTTTGCGTTCATTATGCCATCCTCTGACCTTACTATTTCCCTTATCAAATCCTGACTTTTAGGATTGTCTGCTTCCTTTAAGAATTTACACCATTTAAGCAGAGTTGGCAAGTTTTTTACCTCTTCCACACT
>JAGACC010000109.1 GCA_017614295.1 Treponema sp. | reverse complement strand
TTTTTATGAGATCCCTGTAGCGGTTGATTCCCTGAAGGTTTCTGACTGAATATGCGGAACAGTAAACAGCTTTTTTATCGTCCGCAAGCTTGGAATATGGGCTTCGGCATGTGTCAGGCTTTAAAAGCCATAGTTCGTTAAACTGGAGGTCAGCTACTCCGGTGTAGTCTTCCGGGATATATGCAGTGTTTACATTGGCACCTGATGCGTAAAGCAAGTTTCTCCAGGATTTTGTCTGTTCTGTTGAATCAAGGGCTTCGTTTGAACCAAGAGAAATCTTTCCGAATTTTCCAACCCCTACGTAAAAGAGGCTGTCCTTTGCCTGGCAGAGACTGTCGATTGTTGCGGCTTTTTCTGTACCGGAATATACTTTTACAGCCTTTCTGGACTTCCAGTCAAAGCGGTAGATGTTGGGCAAAAAGCTCTGGGCACAATAAATGTCTGCGTAGACGCTTCCGTCTTTTGTCTTGCACAATACGGGAACAATGTCGCTAACTTCGTCCGGGGTAGATGTTGGCAAAGCTACAAAGCCTGCAGAAACATCTGTCCACACAGGGTTCTTTACATCTGCGCGGTAGTAGCTGAATCCGTAGATTGAATGGGACATGAAGACAACAAGTTCCGTTCCGGTAACAGATCCGTCTTTTGCGTAGACCGGCATGTGGCAGGCAGCAACCGCTTTTATACCGGCAGTGTATTTGCTTGTAGAAGATATGGACTTCCATGTTTGACCGCCATCCCTTGTAAGGTAGACGTTATCTTTTGTAGCGGTAACAAGAATATTTGGGTCAAAGGGGTCTGCGCCAAGGTCTTTTAAGAGAACAGGCTGCTTGTAAAGGGACTTGTTTTTTCCGTCGTACTTTTTTAGCGTAAGGAAAGGCAGTCCGTTGTTGCATTCAGCAAAGTCCACCAAGTTTATAGAAGAAATAATTCCATTTGATGTTACGAAATACCATTTGTCCTGAATGTTTCCGTCTTGATCGGTAACATCTGTATGGACAATCTGGGTAACTTTTCCGCCAGTCCAAACAGCATCGCTTGCACCCCTCGAAGAAACTTTGTAGAGGCCGGTGTCATTACCAACAAGCAGGTGTTTGGAAGTAGAAACAACTTCTTCCTTGGATTTTATCTTTGCAAGTTCAGAAGCTTCGGGTATTTTATATAGATAATTGCCCTGGGCAATACAGATATTTGCACTTAGGATTAAGCCGATTTTAATGAATATTTTACGCATAATCTTCTTATCGGTATAAATATTTATACAGTTTAGAGATTTCAAAAATGCATAAAGCAGGAACTCGAAAGTAAGTTTTGGGTGTGGCTCCCAGTCAAATCCGTCTGAAAACCCGCGGTGTCGCGGAATAGGAAATTAAACTCGCTACGCTCGTTCCGCTCCAATGCGAGTTTTCAGTCGTCTTTGACTTCCGCCGCACCCAAAACTTACTTCCGGTTTACTTCTGATTTCTCTGTATAAGAAAATTAGGAAAAAATATGCGATTGATTTATTGAACTTTGTGTGGCATAATTGAGAAAAAAGGAGGCATCTCTATGGCTGACATCTCAAAAAGAATTTCACGTAAATCTATAAAGGCAAAGAAAAAGTATGCCATTAAGACTATAAAAAGACAAGCTAAGGAAAAAATTCACGACATAAAGATTCAGTATGCGGCAAATCCGGAGAGGCAGCAGGAAAAAGATTCCGAAAAGCAGCACAAAAGAACGCTCAGGATTCAAAGGCGCAACGCACGTCTTGCATACTACGCAAAGCAACCAAGGCCTTTTACCGTTGGAGAGGAAATTTCAAACTCCATCATACACGGAATTGCGGCTGGTCTTAGCATAGCGGCTATAGTTCTGCTTGCTATAAAGGCTTATTTTTATGCTCCACAAGGCATAGACAAGTCTTCCTGCGTGGCAAGCTTTGTTATTTTTGGCTCCATGCTATTTATAACATACACAATGTCTACGCTCTACCATGCGCTTACCCCCTACGGAGCAAGAAAAGTATTTTCTATTTTGGACCACGACGCAATTTACCTTATGCTGGCGGGAACATACACACCCTTCCTGCTTCTGGGTACAAAGAGCCATACCGGTATGCTTATTGCAGGAATTTGGATTGTAACCGCAATTCTTATAGCTCTTTATTCCGTATTTGGCTCCAAGCTTAGGACCTTTTCTTTCTTTACATACTTCTTAATAGGATGGATTCTGGTTGCGGCGGTGCTTGGCGGACAGGTAGTTGTTCCAAATATAAGCAAGAACTTTATGCTTTCCGGCGCAATAGTCTATTCTGTTGGCTGCGGATTCTTTATCCTGCGAAAATTCAAGTGGACGCATTCAATGTTCCACCTGTTTTCGCTGGCGGCAAGCGTGCTGCACTTCTTTAGCGTATACTTCCTTATCTAAAGTCTTACTACAGAAGAATTTGTCAAAGCTGTGTCTCTCTTGCTGAAGTAGATGTAGTGGGCGTGTTTTTGGCTTAGTTCTTCCATGAATGTTGCGGCATCTGCTTCTTCCGGGATTGCAAAGCCAATAACGCTTTTGCAGTCCTTTATGCGGCGGGCACAGTGTTTGCAGCTGGCAGTAAAATTAGCCTTTTCATCTTCCGTAAGAGAAGTTTTTCCCGCTGCAGGAACAATGATTGCAAAGCGGTTCTGTTCATCCAGCACTTTTAGAAAATCCCTAAGGTTTGCCAAAAGCTCTTCGTTGTAGCTTAAGTCGTCCAAGCCTATCTGCTCCCAGGAAATGCCAACAAGAAGCGGACTTTTGTTGTCTTCCGGAACTGTTGAAGATGCAGAAAGGTCTTTTGCGTTAAGAAGGGTGCAATTTTCTGTAGAAACGGCGCTACCGTCTATGGAAAAGAGGCTGTTTTCTTTACTTGTAAAAAGCGGTTCAAGTTTCATGGCAAAGATTATACACTTTTGCAGAGAAAAAAAAAGCCCCTGCAGAAGTCAAGTGCAAACCTTAATGAAAAGCAGTAAATGCAAATGTTAACATGAAAGCACTTCCATTCCCGGCAGGAACCGCGTCAAAAAAGCCGAGCGCGGATACAAGGTATCTGACTCGCTACGCGACTTGAAGCTACGCTGCCGGGTTCGCTCCGCGCAAATGCTTTTTTGCCGCGTTTCCTACCTCCATTCCAGTGCTTTCTTAACATATTTTTTTTTACATTACAATTATTGGAAAATACACTTGGTTTCTACAACCCTTGGAGAAAATATAAGAGACAAAAAAAACTCCCCTGTCACCAAGGGAGCCTTGTATTGCTATAGAAGCTATAGAATAGAATTCTATTCTGTCAAAATCTTAACAACTTCTGCCTTGTCCTGAGTATTCAGAATCTGGGCACGCTTATCTGCAGACTTAAACAAGAGGCTTACCTCTGCCAAGAACTGAAGATGGGGACCAGTCTTGTTTACCGGAGACAGAGTCATGATAAAGATACGGCATGGTTCCTGATCCAAACTGTCAAAATCAACAGCCTTGTCAGAAACACCTATACAGGCAACCAAATCAGATACTGTATCCGTCTTTCCGTGCGGAATTGCAATTCCATGCTTCATGCCTGTGGACATCTTGCGCTCGCGATCCAAAACGCATTCTTTGGCAGCAGCCTTATCTGTTACTTTGCCTGCTTTTACAAGAATCTCCAGCAGTTCATCAATGATCTCTTCTTTTGTAGTTCCCTTCAAGTGGAGCTCTACGGTTTCTGGTGTTAATACAGTTCTTAAGTCCATACTTTCAGTTTAGGATTAGTCGCTTAATTTGTCAAGGAAAAAAAACCAAAACGGTGTAAAAATTTATATAAATATTCCCGCAAATTATTGCACTATTTTCCCATATTCTCCTTTTTGTTCTGTTATATGATATATTTTTCAGAACATTATGCTATAAATCGCGTGTTTTGTAAACAGTTTACACACTTAGCAAGCGTCTGCAAAGCAATTCAACGCCTTAGAAAAGAACTTTTTCGTTTGTGATAAAGTTTTTTTTAAGGGAATCCGCTTAGAAAGTACTTCTTTCTGCCAAAAAATAGCGGGGCTGTCCTGAAAGTAATGTCATGCTGCACGCGGTTGCTTGCAACCAATTTCAGCATCTACGCCGCCATGGAGGGGCCAGCCGCAAGGCTGGTTGCGAAAGCAATGGAGGGCGAGATGCCCGGAACCCCGGAACGGCGGTGACGCAAGGCCTGTTCGGTCGAATTAGCCAACAAATAAATTGGTAGAGCCTAAAAAAGCACCGTCCAGAAACTACTTTTCCTTATGCCTTTTATCAAGCTCGTTGTATACGTCCTTCCAGGAAACTCCCTCTTTGTACATAAG
>JAGACC010000108.1 GCA_017614295.1 Treponema sp. | reverse complement strand
TCTTGATAAACTTTCCAAAAGCAACTTAGTCTTTTTACTATAAATATACCGAAGTATTGGATAATATTCCAAGAAAATAGCGAGTCTAGCGCAATATATACAGTTAGCAACAAAGACTTGGTTAACCTGATAATAATGAATATCCGTCTGGGAGAGAAAGAAACAGTTTTTTTGTTAGATGAATTGTTAAATATTTAGCAATAAAACAGGCAGAAAAATAGATCTTCTTTGCCTGCAAATTGGGAAGTTAATGCTAAATATGTTTCACGTGAAACAGATATAAGGCAGCTTATTAGCAATGATTTTATAAGCTTATAAAAGTATTTGTTACGATAAAATTCTGCATCTGGATTGTGTTCTTTTGGGAAGATTCTAAATCTTGTGCGGAAAGAAAAGCTTCTAAGTAAATGCCTCTGGGATTAGGATTTTTGGAAACGGTTAGAATATTAGTTCTTTCTGACAAATGATGTTTCACGTGAAACAGGTGAGCCGTAAAACAATTTATAATTCGCAGTAAAGTTTTTAGCAAGCTGTATGATGATAAGCAGGTTCAATTTCAAGCTTCAAAAAAACGAACAAATCAACGCACCCCGCAGCAAGCTACGGGGTATGAGTTCCTCATAAAACAAAATCCCCCTGTATTAAAACATCCTTACGCGAACCAACGAGGGTGCGTTGTTCTTAAAAGGTATGCAACCCTTCCGCGCGAATCACCTTGCAGCAGACCCGGACTATGCTTAGAAAAGAAATAAATTCTTTGCCCCAAAAATCAAAGTTCGATTATTCCAAATTGAGCGTATTAAGATTTGTAAAAAAATCCGTCAGTCGGACTTAGCTTAACAAGTAATTTGTGATGCAAAATACACATTTAAAAGCCAAGACCAAAAAGACTAATCAAGAGATATGTACAACATAACGTTTCACGTGAAACAGTCATTCATTCGGACTTAGTTCAAGAGGAAATTTTTTGTTCAAAGCATAATTTCCTAAAAGTTAAAACCAAGTCTAAAAAGAGCAAACATTAGAAGTATACAGCACAAAGTTCCACGTGAAACACTCTTTCATCTGAACTTAGCACAAGAAGAGATTCTTGCTAAAAAATGCGCATTTTCAAATCTTAAAACTACGAGCAAGGGATGCGTAAAACAATAAAAGTTTCACGTGAAACAGTCGTCCCGTTTTTACTCAGACCAACAAGAAGTTTATACTGCAAATGCGTACATTTGTAAAATTCAAAAGAAGGGTTAAAATAACAACTAAGAGATGAATGCAACAATAAAGTTTCACGTGAAACAGTTAAACGTTGTGAATCAAAATTCTCCCCAAATTATCCACAGGCCAAAAAATTCTGTAAAATTCAAACAAATTCATAAATTCTTATAATTAAAGAATTTACAAATTCAAAAAATTCTGCAAATTCAAATGCGAAAGTTTTCCAAAAGTTATCCACAGGCAAAGGATTTATATAAAAGAAGTTCCTGTGAATATGGTTATTTTTATTCTCTCTTCTATAAAATACACTATATATAGCGTAAAGCATATAGAGCCTACGCCCGATTGTAAGGGCGAGTTGCTTGCAACTCGTTGCCGAAAGGCAATGGAGGGGTATTCCCCGGAACCCTGGAAAGCGGGGAAAGCATATAAAGCTGAACGGAACGTAGTGACGGGCACAGTTAAAAGATGGCATACCGTCCAAAAAATGAATAAAAAAAAGCTGAACAGAAAATTTAATCCGTTCAGCTTAAAAATGCATGTTTTATACAGCTATTTCTTTATATTACAAATAAATAACTCTTATTCGGCAGATTCCTTGTCTTCCTGGGAGCTTGCAATACGGTCAATTCCAACTACGTAGTCCGGACTGATTATGTTTACGACCTTAACGCCGCTGGATGCCCTTCCCTGGAGAGAAATGTCTTTTACGTTCGTGCGGATAGAAGTTCCCTGGCCGGTTATACACATAACGCTGTCGTCATCTTTTACGGTGAGAGCTCCAATCAGTTCGCCCTTGTCGTCAACATTTCCAAAGACACGCTGTCCGCCTGTTCCGCGACCGTGAGCATTAAACTCGGAGAAGAGCACGCGCTTACCGATTCCCTTTTCTGTTATTACAAGAATCTTTGCGTCTTCTTCTACATGTATTGCAGCACAAAGTTCATCGCCTTCGGAAAGCTTCATTCCGTTAACACCGCGGCTGGCCCTTCCCATAGGACGAACTTCGTCTTCGCTTATGCGCAATGCTTGTCCACGGCGGCTGACCAAAAGAAGTTCATCCTTTCCGCTAGAGAGTATTGCGCTTACGAGTTTGTCTCCATCATCAAGACGTACTGCCTGCATACCCCTGGCTTTTGCATTGCGGAATTCGCTGGTTGGTGTTTTCTTTACTACGCCGTTTGCTGTTGCCATGAACATAAACTGTTCTTCCGTAAATTCCTTGAGGCTGATTATTGTTGAAATCTCCTCGTTGGCACTTACCTGAAGAAGGCTCTTTATGTGAGAACCGCGGCTTGTCTTTGAAGATTCGGGTATCTCGTGAACCTTGACCCAATATGATTTTCCTTCATTTGTGATGAACATGATATAGTCATGCGTAGAAGCGATGAATACCTGGTTGATGTAATCTTCTTCTACAAGCTTGGCAGAGATGGTTCCTCTTCCTCCCCTACCCTGGCTCTTGTACAGGCTTACCGGTACGCGCTTTATATAGCCAAGTTTGGAAATAAGGATTACCATGTCCTCTTCTTTTATCATGTCTTCAACATTGATTTCTTCTACTTCGCCGGAAACAATCTGAGTCTTGCGGTCATCACCATATTTTTCTGCGACTTCATTTGTTTCGTTCTTTATGATCTCAAGAATTTTTTCATGGTGGGCAAGCAAGTCTTCAAGGTGAGCAATGAGGGCTTTTATTTCTGCCATCTCGTTCTTTAGCTCATCAATGCGCAAATTGGTAAGGCGTCCCAAGCGGTAGTCAACAATTGCCTGTGCCTGTTCATCATCAAAACCAAAACGCTTCATCAAATTGACTTTTGCTTCTGCTTCGTCACGGCTGGCACGGATAATCTTGATTACTTCGTCAATTGCGTCTACTGCAATTATAAGGGCTTCAAGTATGTGTTCGCGGTGTTTTGCCTGCTTAAGTTCAAACTGGGTGCGGCGGGTTACGACATTGTCGCGGTGGTCTACAAAGTGCTGGACGAGCTGCTTAAGGTTTAGCGTTTCAGGACGTCCGTTTACAAGTGCAAGGTTTATTACACCGAATGTTGCCTGAAGGGATGTCTTTGCAAAAAGCTGGTTCACTACGATTTTTGTTACTGCGCCACGCTTAAGGTCGATTACGATTCTCATGCCAACGCGGTCAGATGTTTCGTCGTTTACTCCGCTTATGCCGTCGATTATTTTGTCACGGGCAAGTTCTGCGATACGCTTGCAAAGATCCGTTGTGTTTGTCTGGTAAGGAACTTCCGTAAATACGATTGATTCTGATCCGTTCTTTGCAACTTCAATATTGAACTTACCGCGCATTATGATTTTTCCGCGGCCTGTTCTGTAAGCATCCTTGATTCCCTGGCGGCCAAATATTATTCCACCTGTCGGGAAGTCCGGACCCTTTATGTGCTGCATAAGTTCGTCAATACTTATCTGGGGATTGTCTATGTATGCGGCAACGGCAGAAGCAATTTCCTTTAGGTTGTGGGGAGGCATGTTTGTTGCCATACCTACTGCAATACCATTTGATCCGTTTGCAAGGAGGAATGGAAATTTTGTAGGAAGAACAGTTGGCTCTTTGGTTGTTTCGTCAAAGTTGGGGATAAAGTCAACAGTATCCTTTTCTATGTCGGCAACCATCTCTTCTGCGAGTTTTGCCATCTTTGCTTCTGTATAACGGTAAGCAGCAGGAGGGTCGCCAGCTATGGTACCAAAGTTTCCCTGAGGAGTAATCAAAGGATAGCGCTCAGAGAAATCCTGACCCAAGCGGACAAGTGCATCGTAAACAGAGGCATCTCCGTGAGGGTGATATTTACCAAGTACATCACCAACTATTTTTGCGCACTTGTATGTCTTTCCGGAAGAACGCAGGTGGAGTTCATCCATTGAATACAAGATGCGTCGGTGAACGGGTTTAAGTCCGTCGCGAACATCTGGCAAAGCACGGCTTACGATAACGGACATTGAGTAGTCGATATAGGCTTTTTTTATTTCCTGATCAATAGGCTGAAGAATCAGCGTACCACCTTCAGGGGTTGTTATTTCATTTTCCATTTACACTTTTCCTCATAAATCATCAGACATCGAGATTTGCATAAATTGCATTTTCTTCAATAAACTTGCGGCGGGGTTCTACAGCCTCACCCATGCATGTTGAGAAAATTTTATCTGCCGCAATGGCATCCGGAATTGTTACCTTCATCATCTTTCTTACGGCAGGATTCATTGTTGTGTCCCAAAGCTGGTCACCAGACATTTCACCCAAACCTTTGTAACGCTGAACGTCAAGCTTTTCTGCAGGCACTCCAAATTCTGCAATGGCGGCAGCCTTTTCATTGTCATCGTAAACATACTTTACTTTTTTACCGTAGCGAACTGCAAAGAGAGGAGGCATGGCCAAGTAAATGTGTCCTTCTTCTATTAGCTGAGGCATGTAGCGGAAGAAGAAGGTAAGCAAAAGAGTGCGAATGTGGCTTCCGTCAACATCAGCATCTGCCATGATAATAATTTTGTCGTAGCGCAATTTTGTTATGTCAAAATCTTTGCCTATGTTGGTTCCCAAAGAAGCTATTACCGGCTGAAGCTTTTCGTTATCAATTACTTTGTCGAGACGGCTTTTTTCTACGTTAAGCATCTTTCCCCAAAGAGGAAGAATTGCCTGTGTCTTTGAGTCGCGTCCTTTCTTTGCTGAACCGCCTGCAGAGTCACCCTCAACAATGTATACTTCGCAAATTGAAGGATCCTTTGATGAACAGTCGGAAAGTTTTCCTGGCAGACCAAAAGAATCGCTCAATGACTTTTTACGGGTATTCTCTTTTGCCTTACGTGCTGCTATACGGGCTTCTGCTTCTGCAACGGCCTTTTCAAGAATGATGTTTACAATCTGAGGATTCTGTTCGCACCAAAGAGTAAGCTTTTCCTTTACGAGAGAATCAACGTAACTGCGGACTTCTGTGTTTCCAAGCTTTGTCTTTGTCTGACCTTCAAACTGAGGCTCCGGAACTTTTACGGAAATAACCGCTGTTAAACCAGCACGGACATCATCACCGGAAAGTTTTTCATAGTTTATCTGGTTGGTCTTTGAATCCTTGGAAGACTTTGAATCTTTTATGACAAGGCGCTTCAAAAGCTTTTCATTTTTTTCCAGGAATTTATTAAGGGTAACGGTAAGCGCAATCTTAAAACCATCAAGGTGAGTTCCTCCCTCTTTGGTGTTGATGTCGTTTACATAGGCATAGATTTTTTCATCGTAGTTGTCATTGTACTGCATAGCAACTTCCATCTGAACATTTTCCGTCTCACCGGAAATATAGATTGGCTCATCAGGAACAACTTTTTTGCCTTCGTTGAGGAATGTTACGTAATGCCTAATTCCACCTTCAAATTTGTAGACAACTTCTTTTGGGGTTTCAAGACGTTCATCACGGAATTTTATTGTTATGCCGGGGTTCAAGAATGCAAGTTCCCTAAGGCGCTGGGCAAGAACGTCAAAATTGTATGTAGTGGTTTCCTTAAAAATCATACCGTCAGCCTTCCAGCGGATTATAGTTCCGTGAAGGTTTGTGTCTCCGATGCATTCTACTTTTGTCTTTGGCTTTCCTTCTGAATACTTCTGCTCGTAGCGTTTTCCTTCGCGGTTAACAAAAGCTTCCATCCATACAGAGAGAGCGTTTACACAAGATACACCTACACCGTGCAAACCACCGGAAACCTTATAGTTTGATTTGTCAAATTTACCACCGGCATGAAGTCTGGTAAGAACAAGCTCAAGGGCAGAAACGTGTTCTGTAGGATGCATGTCTACAGGAATACCACGACCGTTATCTTCTACGCGGCAAATGTCATCCTTTTCTAGGGCAACCGTAATCGTATCACAGTAGCCTGCCATTGCTTCGTCAATACTGTTATCTACTACTTCGTAAACAAGATGATGCAAACCATTTGGACCCGTAGAACCAATGTACATACCAGGTCTTTTACGTACGGCTTCCAGTCCCTTTAGAACCTGAATACTGCTGGCTGAATACTGATTTTCGTCTGACATTAAAAATCCCCACTCTAAACTTTTAAGTAATAAACTATACCAATAATAAGGAAAAAAGTCTAGTTAAAAAGCCAGTGGCAAAGATTAAAATCATTATTTATTGAAATAACCTTATAATTTTACCTATTTTTAGCTATTTTCTGTGGAAAAACTGTGTAAAAGTATTGACAAAAACCAAGTAAACCTTATAATCATTTTTCATGAGTGAGCAGAATTACAAGGGCATTTGGGAAGATGTCCTTAACATTATACACGAAGAGTATAAGAACAATAACCAGGAAAATCTATTCAAAATTTATTTCAACATGGAGTACGTAAGCGACACCATTGATGAAATAACCGTTTCAGTTCCTTCAGACGTTATGCTTAACCACATGACGGAAAAGGGCAGCATAAAAACAGTCAAAGATAAAATCTCAGAAATTACCGGAATAGACATAAACATAAAATTCATTCCAAAGACGGTAATCTCAAAAAATTCTTCCGTAGATT
>JAGACC010000107.1 GCA_017614295.1 Treponema sp. | reverse complement strand
AAGATTCAGACTTAACAGCTCGTCCAACTCTTTCCGTTTCGATGGAAGAATTTTACAAGTCTGCCAAGTCTGCTGACTTTTTGTTTTACGATGGCAACATAGATTCATCCTGCACAAGTCTTTCCATGCTAAAAGAAAAAAATCCCCTGCTTTCAGAATTTGATGCGGTAAAAAAATCAAATGTCTGGTGCGCAAAAAAAACAATTTATCAGGATACAGCCCAAATTACAGAAATCATTTTGGATATTAACAAGATATTTTCCGGTTGTGGTGAAGAAGAAATAACTTTCTTTGAGAGGCTAAAATGAACAAGGTGAATTTTTCTTTGCTGCGGAAAAGTCTTTTGGCCTCTATTATTATTTTTTTGCTTGTAATCTTTGTCCTTCTTTCCCTTTGCATTGGCTCTGAATTTTATTCTCCGGAGAAAATTTTTAATGCCCTTTTTGGAGGCACTTTGCAGAATGGGGAAAAAGACATTGTGCTAAAAATAAGGCTACCCAGAATGCTGCTTGCTTTGTTTTTAGGCGGTTCTTTGGCTCTTTCCGGATTTTTGCTACAGACATATTTTCAAAATCCAATAGCGGGGCCTTTTGTTCTTGGCATTTCTTCCGGTTCAAAAATGTGTGTGGCATTCCTTACAATCATCTGTCTAAAAAACGGAGTAAGCTTTTCTTCCTGGGGGCTTATCCTTGCTTCCTTGGTTGGATCTCTTGCCGTTACCGCTTTTGTTATTTGCCTTGCAGGAAAAATCAGGGACGTTGCTTTTTTGCTTGTTGCCGGAATTATGATAGGCTATGTCTGTTCTTCCATTACAGATTTGATTGTTGCCTTTGCAGATGATTCCGACATTGCCAATTTACACGGATGGACACAGGGAAGTTTTTCCGGTGTTAGCATGAAAAATGTTTTTGTCTGCCTGCCTTTGGTAAGCATTTGCTTTTTTCTTTCACTTGCTTTGTCTAAACCGATCGGAGCTTACCGTTTGGGGGAGGCGTACGCAAAGAGTCTTGGTGTAAACGTAAAAATATTCAGGCCTTTGCTTATCCTTATTTCCAGCGTATTGTCGGCTGTCGTAACCGCTTTTGCAGGTCCCATTTCTTTTGTTGGTGTTGCGGTTCCTTTTGTTATAAAAAGAATTTTTGAGTCTGACGATCCCAAGCTTTTGATTCCCCTTTGTTTTGTTGGCGGTGCTGTATTTTGCCTCTTTGCAGATTTAATTTCTAGGATGCTCTTTGCCCCTGTTGAATTGAATGTTAGCGTTGCAACTTCTTTCTTTGGTGCTCCAGTCGTAATTTTTATGTTGCTAAAACGGCACGGAGGTCAGCGTGGAAAATGATCTTTTGAATCTGAAAAATCTTGCCGCAGGTTATGCAAAGAAAATTGTACTAAAAGATGTTTCCTTTGAATTGCAGAGGGGAGAAATTATTTCTGTAATCGGGCCTAATGGGGAAGGTAAGTCCACGCTTTTAAAAACCATAGGCAAACAGATACCCCTTCTTGGTGGAAATATTTTTATACAAAATAAGCCTTTGTCCAAGCTTAGCTCAAAGGAATTTGCAAAGACGGTTTCTGTTCTTCTTACCCGTTCAGCTGTTCCTGAATTTATGACATGCAGAGAAGTTGTTGCTTCCGGCCGCTATCCTTACACGGGTTATCTTGGTTCTCTTTCTTCATCGGATGAAAAAATCGTTGACGAATGCATTGAACTACTTGAACTTGAAAAAATTGTTTCGGTAAAATTTTGCCAAGCAAGCGACGGTCAGCGTCAGAGGGTTATGATTGCCCGTGCAATTTGCCAAAAGCCGGATGTCCTTTTGCTTGACGAGCCATTTTCTTTTTTGGACATAAACCATAAGCTGCATCTTCTAAAAGTCTTGCGACAAATTTCTGCCGGAGGAACATCTGTTATAATGAGCGTGCACGAAATAGATTTTGCCCTAAAAATATCGGACAAGATTTTATGCGTTGCAAATAATTCCTGCTCCCTAAAGACACCGGAAGAACTCTATTCCAGTGATGAACTAAAAAAACTTTATTCGCTGAACGAAAATAAATTTGATTCATATTTGGGAATATCAGAATTAAAAGCTCCTCTTGGCAATCCCAAAGTTTTTGTTTTTTCGGACAGCGGACGAGGCATTTCTTTTTACAGAAGACTTGCAAAAAAAGACATTCCCTTTGCGGCAGGAATCCTTTTTGAAAACGATATTGACTTTCCGTACGCAAGCATGATGGCATCAAAAGTGTTCTCGTGCAAAGCCTTTTCAAAGATTGATGATTCTGTTTTGGCAGAAGCCAAGCGTTGCATAGATTCGTGTGAGCACGTTATAAATGCCGGCATAAGTTCTGGAGAGATAAATGCGCCTGTTAGGGAACTGCTTGAATACTCGGAGGCAAAGCTATGGCATATCCAATAATGATTCAGGGAACAATGTCTGGTGCAGGAAAAAGTCTTTTAACGGCTGGCCTTTGCCGCATTTTTAAACAGGACGGATTTTCTGTAGCTCCATTTAAATCTCAGAACATGGCATTAAATTCAGCAGTAACAAAAGAAGGACTGGAAATTGGTCGCGCTCAGGCAATGCAGGCAGAGGCATGCGGTCTTGAAGCTTCCGTCCTGATGAATCCTGTTTTGCTAAAGCCCAATGGGGATACGCGTTCGCAGGTTATTGTTAACGGAGAAGTTTATGCAGACATGAATGCGGTTGAATACTATGCCTTTAAAAAGAATTTGATTCCTGCCGTAAAAAAATCTTATGAAGAACTTTCATCTCTTTACGACGTTATTGTTATAGAAGGTGCCGGAAGCCCCGCAGAAATTAACCTTAGGGAAAATGATTTTGCAAACATGGGTATGGCTTTAATTGCTGACTCGCCCGTTCTTCTTGTTGGAGACATTGACAGAGGCGGTGTTTTTGCCCAGTTTGTTGGTACTGCTGAACTTCTGGAAAAAGAAGAGAGGGAAAGAATAAAGAGTTTTGTAATAAATAAATTCCGTGGCGATGTGTCCATTCTTGAACCGGGAATAAAAATGTTGGAGGATAAAACCGGAATTGATGTTTGCGGAGTGGTGCCGTATTTAAAAATAAATCTGGATGACGAAGACAGTCTTTCTCTTGATAAAAAAAATACCTGCGCGTCAGGTAAAGTGAATATTGGTGTTATTCGTCTTCCCCACATTTCTAACTTTACGGATTTTTCCAATCTTGAACAAAGGGACGATGTCTTTTTGCACTATATTTCATCCCCAAAAGAAATAGACGCTTGCGACCTTTTGATTCTTCCGGGAACAAAAAATACTGTCGGCGATTTGCTTTGGCTAAAGAAGTCCCCCTTGGCAAATGCTATAAAAGATTTTGCAAAAACAGGAAAGCCCTTGCTTGGTATTTGTGGGGGATATCAGATGCTTGGAAAAAAAGTGGAGGAATCTTCTGATGGAGAGGGCTGTGCTTGCGAGGAAGGCTTAAATCTTTTGCCTGTTAGCACTGTGATTGCAGAAAATAAAATACGTAAAAATCTTTCGCTTACACTTGAAAACTGCCAGGGATTTTTTTCTTGTCTCTCCGGAATGAATATTTCGGGATACGAGATTCACATGGGTAAGACGGAACTTTTAAAAGGTGAGCCTTTGCAGTCTGAATGCCTTGCTTTTACTGGGGATTCTGGCTTCCAATGTGGAAATGTTTACGGTACATATGTCCATGGTTTTTTTGATGAAGAAGGTGTCGCCCAAAAAGTTGTACAGGCTTTGGCAAAGAAAAAAGGTCTTTCGTATTCGGAATCAAAATCCGCCTCATGGAAAGCAACAAAGGATTTGCAGTTTGATTTTTTGGCAGAGCAACTGAGGCTTCATCTTAATATGGAAAGGATATATAATATTCTTGGAGCGCACCCCAATGGAAACAATTAAGCATGTTCTTCCAGCCGATATAGAAAAAAACAGTTTTCTCATCATCAAAGATGAACTAAAAAAAATGCAGGTAACAATTCCGCAAGAAGTTGAACCTGTCGTAATGCGTGTCATTCACACAACCGCAGATTTTGATTATGTTTCGTCACTATGCTTTTCTAAAGATGCCGTTTCTATTGGAATTGATGCCCTAAAAAATGGTGCGGCTATAGTTACGGACACAAATATGGCTTTGGCAGGAATAAACAAAAGTGCGCTAAAAAAATTCGGATGCAATTCATATTGCTTTATGGCAGACGAGGAAGTTGTAAAAAAAGCCTCGGCCCTTGGAATGACACGTGCAGCTGTAAGTATGCAAAAAGCGGCCCAGCTTAATGAAAAAATAATCTTTGCAATCGGCAATGCTCCTACTGCCCTGATAGAGATTTGCTCGTTAATCGAACAAGGTTTTAGACCGCAGCTTGTTATTGGTGTTCCGGTTGGTTTTGTTAACGTTGTTGCAGCAAAAGAAATGCTTATGAAAACCGATGTGCCTTTTATTGTTAACCGGGGTCGCAAGGGTGGAAGCAATGTTGCAGCTGCTATCTGTAATGCCCTTTTGTATTGCGGAGGCGGCAGGCAGTGAGTAATTCTGTTTCCTTGGAGGACAATTACACAAGTTTTTTTCTTGTCAAAAATAAGTCAAAGCCGGATTTTGGTTATACCACAGGTACTTGTGCTGCGGCTGCGTCTTGTGCTGCGGCAAGAATGTTGATTCAGCAAAAATTTGTTCCCTATGTTTTTGTCCATCTGCCGGAAGATTCTGCTCTTTGCCTTGAAGTTTTGGATGCAAGCTTTTCCGAAAAGTCTGCTTCGTGTGCCGTAAAAAAAGAAAGCGGTACCGATCCTGATATTACTAATGGAATTCTTGTTTATTCGTCCGTTGAATTTTCTTCTGAGGACGGGATAAAAATTCTTGGAGGAGAAGGCGTTGGAAAAGTTACCCTGCCGGGGTTGGATCAAAAGGTTGGAGAGTGGGCAATAAATTCTGTTCCTCAAAAGATGATACGCAATTCTGTTTCTTCCGAACTAAAAAATATTGACCGGGGAATAAATGTAACGATAAGTATTCCTGCTGGAGTTGAACTTGCAAGTAAAACTTTTAATCCCCGCCTTGGAATTGTTGGGGGAATATCCGTTCTTGGTACGACAGGAATTGTAAGGCCAATGAGCGAAGATGCTCTTGTGCAGACAATTCGCGCAGAGATAAGCATGAGGGCTGCTCTGCATTACACTGTGCTTCCTGTGGTTCCCGGGAATTATGGAATGGATTTTCTTCAGCATGAATTTGGCTTTGATTTTGGATTTGCCGTTGAATGCTCCAATTTTTCATATGATTCAATTTTGATTGCAAAGGAATATGGATTTAAAAAATATTTTCTTACAGGGCATTTAGGAAAGCTTGTAAAAATTGCGGGTGGTGCAAAAAATACGCATTCAAAATATGGTGACGGCAGGATGCAAACTTTGTGTTCCGCTTCAAAAGAATTTTGTGGAGAAGAAAATTATGCTCTGCTTGAAAAAGAAATTATAGCTTGTATTTCAACGGAAAATGCGGTTGATGTTCTAATAAAATTCAATTTAAAAGACAAGGTATTAAATAAAATTGCAGAACTTGTTAAAATGAATATGCAGGAATGGGTTCCTGGAGTTCAGGTAGAGCTTGTCCTTTTTACAAAAAAACACGGTGTGTTGGCAATGACGGATAAGGCCTTTGATTTTATAGATGAACTTAAAACTTGTGCCGCAAGACAGGAGGAAAAATAGAATGGTTTATTTTATTGGAGCAGGTCCTGGTGCTGCTGATTTAATTACTGTCCGCGGTCTTTCTATATTGCAAAAAGCTGACTGCGTAATTTATGCCGGTTCACTTGTTAACAAGGATTTGCTTTTAAATTGCAAAAAAGAATGCACGCTTTTTGACAGCGCAAAGATGACTCTGGAAGAAGTTATAGATGCAATAAAAAAATCTTCCCCAAAAGAAAAAGTTGTTGTCCGCCTTCATTCGGGAGATCCTTGTATTTATGGGGCAATACGGGAGCAGATGGATATATTGGATTCTTGCGGTATTCCCTATGAATCTGTTCCGGGTGTTAGTTCTTTTTGTGCAGCAGCAGCTTTACTTGGCATTGAGTATACGCTTCCGGATGTTTCGCAGAGTGTTATAATTACACGCGTTGCAGGAAGGACACCTGTTCCGGAGAGAGAAAGCATTCGCTCTTATGCCGTGCACAAATCAACAATGGTTGTTTTTTTAAGCACTTCTCTTGTGGAGGATTTGCAGCGTGAACTTTTGGCTGGCGGCTATTCGGAGAATACTCCTGCAGCGGTGGTCTACAAAGCGTCTTGGAAAGAAGAAAAAAAGATGACGTGCACTGTTGCAACTCTTTCAAAAACTGTAAATGAAGCTGGAATAAAGAATTCGGCACTGATGATTATAGGCGGTTGCGTTACGCATAAAAATTATATGAAGTCAAAGTTGTACGATGAATCTTTTTCAACGGAATTCAGGATGGCAAAAAACAAGTGATAGCAATAATTTGTTTTACAGACAAAGGAAAATCTCTGGCAGAAAATATTGCAGAAAAATATTGCGCACTTGGTTTTGAATGCAGCGTGGATTCTGCAAAAAAAAGCCTTGGTAAAAGCTATATAAAAACAGAAGATTTGGTTAGCAAAAATTTTAAAAGCGGAAATTTTCTTTTGTTTATAGGAGCCTGCGGAATAGCTGTCCGGGCAATAGCTGCTTTTGTAAAAGACAAGACATCTGACCCTGCCGTTGTTGTTATGGACGAAGGGGCTAACTTTGCCATACCAATTCTTTCAGGTCACTTGGGTGGCGCCAATGATTTTGCCCGCAAACTTTCTGAACTTACTGGAGCCCAACCAGTTATTACTACAGCTACCGACGTTAACAATTTGCTTTCTGTTGATTCATTTGCAAAAGAAAATTCTATGAAAATTTCAGACATGCTTCTTGCAAAGAAATTTTCTGCCAAGCTATTAAAAGAAAAGAAATGCACATTTATATTGCCGGATGAAATTTTTGACTGCCTAAGAATAGACACTTTCATACCAAAAGAGATTGCCTTTGCTAAAACTTCTGAAGCAGATAAGTCCATGCTTAGTGTAATTGTTTCCCCATTTAAAAATCTGGAAGAAGGGAAAGTCCTGCGTCTTATTCCAAGATGTATTGGTTTGGGTGTCGGTTGCCGAAAGGGAAAGAATCCAAGTGAGTTTAAAGATTTTATTCTCCGCGAATTAAATAAACTTTCTATTGAAATAGATTCAATTGCTGCGCTTTGTTCCATAGATTTAAAGAGAGATGAAGAAGCCTTGATTTCTTTTTCTAAAGATTATGACCTTCCTTTAAAATTCTTTTCTGCAGAAGAGCTTTCTTCCGTTAAGGGTGAATTTTCGCCTTCTGCTTTTGTAAAAGATGTTACTGGTGTGGACAATGTTTGCGAACGGAGCATTTTTGCCTGTGGTGCAAAAAAAATGATTTTGGGAAAATGCAAATTTGACGGAATGACTTTGGCTGTGGGCTGCACGGAAATACCACTTCATTTTAGTTCAAGGACGGTGCGTGATGAATAAGCTGATAGTTGCAGGAATTGGTCCCGGTGCGTATGAAATGCTGACGATTCAAGTTGAGCGCGCTCTTAGAGAATGCGATGTGATTGCAGGTTATGTAAAATATGTTGACCTCTTAAAGCCGCATTTTCCGGAAAAAGAAATTCTTTCCAGTCCCATGATGCACGAAGAAGAAAGGTGTATGCTTGCGCTAAAAAAAGCTGCGGAGGGAAAAAAGGTTGTCTTTGTTTGCAGTGGCGATGCGGGTGTTTATGGTCTTTCCGGATTGCTTTACAAACTGGCAGAAAATTTTCCGACAGTCCAAATAGAGGTAATGCCTGGGGTTACTGCGGCTCTTAGCGGATCTGCCTTGCTGGGTGCGCCTCTGATAAATGACTTTGTTGTTATAAGCCTTAGCGATCATTTAACTCCGTGGGAAAAAATATCTGCAAGGTTAAAAGCCGCTGCTTCTGCCGATTTTTGCATGGTTCTTTATAATCCTTCAAGCAAAAAAAGGGCAGACTATTTGCAGAGAGCTTGTAATCTTGTTTCGGAATATATTCCTGATGACCGTCCGTGCGGGTATACAAAAAATATTGGCCGCGAAGGAGAGGAAGTTCACGTTTGCACTTTTTTTGAATTAAAAAATACAAATGTGGATATGTTTACAACCGTTTTTATAGGAAACTCTTTAACTTATCAAAAGGACGGAAAACTTATTACGCCCCGGGGATATGCTTCGGAGGTTAATGCATGAGCAAGGTTTTTATTTTTGCAGGAACAACTGAAGGACGAAAATTATTTGAACTCTTAAAGGCGAATAATATCTCTTGTACCGTAAGCGTTGCAACCGATTATGGTGCAAATTTGCTTTCTGGAAATTCAAAGTGTAAGGTTCTTTCTGGCAGAATGTCCAAAGAAGAGATGCTTTCTGCTGTAAAAAAATCCAAGTGCCTTTGTCTTGTAGATGCAACCCATCCCTTTGCCCTGGAAGTTACTGCTCAGATAAAGCTTGTTTGTAAAGAACTCGGCATAAAATATGTGCGTCTCTTAAGGGATATTGACGAGCAAAAAGACATGTCTGATTCGCTTTTGCTTTTTGACTCTGTAAAATCTGCTGCTGAATATGCAAAAGACAAAAAGGGAAATATCTTTGTTACAACAGGAACAAAAGATTTGAGCACAATTACGGAAACGATAAAAGATACGAGCCGTATTTTTGCCCGGGTATTGCCAGTGGAAGACAGTCTTCTAAAATGCATTCAGAGTGGCTTGTGCGAAAAAAATATTGTTGCAATGCAGGGACCTTTTTCTTCTTTTATGAATGAAGCCATGTTCCGCGAAACAAAAACAAAATTTGTTATTACAAAAGAAAGCGGGGCGGCTGGCGGTTTTGAAGAAAAAATAATCGCTGCAAAAAACTGCGGTGCAATTACACTTGTTGTAAAGAATCCAGAAAGTAAAAGCAGGGGAAAGGCTCAGAAAAGTTATTCCTATTCGGAAACTGTAAGGCTCTTGGAAAAAATACTGGAAAGAAAAATAGCTTTTTCTGCACCCAAGATAATTCTTGCTTCTATTGGGCCGGGTGGAAGTGGTTTGCTTACGAAAGAGGTTTGTGATGCAGTTCAGGATGCGGACGTGGTTTTTGGGGCAAACACAATCCTTTCAAACCCCTTGTTTGGCGGTAAGAAAAAAATAAATTCATACTTGTTTTCCGAAGTGGATGAATATTTGCAAAACCATCCCGAGTGTGAAAATCCTTTGGTTGCCTTTTCTGGTGACGGTGGTTTTTATAGCGGAGCAACAGCTTTTGCAAGGGAATGCCAGGGAAAATATTCCTCTTCTGTTCTACCAGGAATTTCATCCGTAAATTATTTTTCTGCAAAAATTGGAAGTCCGTGGCAAGACTGGAAGCTTTTGAGTATGCACGGAAAATATTGCAATGTTGAATCATTTGTAAAGTCAAACCAAAAGTGTTTTGTGATTCTTTCCGGAAAAAAAGATTTGCGAGACCTGCTCGAAAGACTTGTCATTGCTTATAAGAATAAAATCATCCCCGAAGTAAAAGTTACGGTAGGATTCAATTTGTCAAGGGAAGACGAAAATATAACCTGCATAAATATTGATGATTCACGCAGATTAAAATCTTCTTCTTTTTCAGACTTTCTTCCTTTGCAAAAAGAAGGTTTGTATTCTGTCTTGATTGAGCGCCAGTCTTTGCCGGATTTAAAATTTAACGCAGGGATAAAAGATGATCTGTTTTGCAGAAAAAAAATCCCTATGACAAAAAGAGATGTTCGGCTGATAATTCTTAACAGAATGTCGCTTTCGGAAAATTCAATTGTGTATGACATTGGCTGCGGAACTGGTTCTGTAACAGTAGAGGCTGCGCTCATTGCAAAGCAAGGTTTTGTCTATGCGATGGATAAAAATAAAGAAGCCGTAGAGCTTACAAAAATGAATCTTGCAAACTTTGGGATTTCCAACGCAGAGGTAGTTCAAAAGACAGCTCCTGATGGGCTATGCCAATTCCCAGTGCCGGACTGTGCATTTATAGGTGGAAACTCAGGAAACCTAAAGGACATAATCAAGGCTCTGCTAAAGCTTAATCCTCTTATGCGGATTGTGCTTTCCGCCGTTACGCTTGAAACTTTGTGCACGATAAAAGAAGCAGTTTCTTTGTTTCCTGTTTGTGACCTTGATTTTACCCAGGTTTCGATTAGCCACACGGAAAAACTTG
Organism: Treponema sp.; assembly: GCA_017614295.1. Taxonomy (GTDB): domain Bacteria; phylum Spirochaetota; class Spirochaetia; order Treponematales; family Treponemataceae; genus Treponema_D. The sequence continues at coordinate 2,528 of JAGACC010000107.1, read as the reverse complement.
GCAAATATAATTTTGTAAAAGCGGAAAATCCTGTGTGGGTTGTTTCTTTTAGCGGTTTTGCAGGAGAGAAAAAGAGTGGAAGCTAAAAAGCACATAAGAAGATTTATGATAGCCTCTCCGTGCAGCGGTTCTGGAAAAACTCTTTTTTCTTGTGCCCTGATGAACTTGTTAAAAAGAAAATTTGAACTTTCTGCCTTTAAGTGTGGACCTGATTTTATAGATCCCTTGTTCCACAAAAAAGTATTGGACTTGCCATCTGTAAATTTGGACGGATACTTTGATGTTGGAAAGGATTTGCTCCAGCTTTTTGTGGAAGAATCCTCTGAGAATAGAATTTCTATTGTTGAAGGTGCCATGGGTTTTTTTGATGGTGTAGGCGGAACTTCCCTTCAGGCATCTTGCTATGATGTTGCGGTAACCACAAAGACACCTGTAATTCTTGTTGTGGACGCCCGTGGTGCTAGCCGTTCTTTGTGCGCGACCATAAAAGGTTTTGTAAAATATGCCAAGAAAAATATAGTCAAAGGCATTTTTTTGAACAAGGTTTCAAAATCATTTTATCCGCTTTTAAAAAATATGATAGAAAAGGAATGCAAGGTAAAGGTCCTCGGTTTTTTACCTTTTGACGATAGGCTTTCATGGAATAGCAGGCACTTGGGGCTTGTTCTTCCAAATGAGATACAAGATTTTAAAAATCAAATAGATCTTGCGTCGGCCTTGTTGGAAGAGTCGCTTGACCAGACTGCACTTTTAAACATAGCAGCGGATGTAAGCGGTTTAAAAGTAGTAATGAATAATTCTTTTGAAAAGTTTATAAAAGAAAAAAAATATAATGGCTTAAAGATTGGTATTGCTTACGATGATGCCTTTTGCTTTTATTACAAAAAAAATATAAGAATGATAGAAGAGGCTGGTGCTTCTGTAGAATATTTTTCTCCTCTGAATGATAGTAAGGTGCCGGATGTTGACGGAATTATAATTGGCGGTGGCTATCCTGAATTGTATGCGGATAAATTGGAAGAAAATTATTCAATGAAAAATTCAATATGCGCTTTGGTAAAAGATAATATTCCAGTCTTGGCGGATTGTGGCGGGTTTATGTATCTTCAAAAAGAGCTTGCTTGCCAGGATGGAATAAAGCATAAGATGTGCGGAGCCATAGAAGGAGAGTCTTTCTACACGGGAAAGCTTGTGCGCTTTGGTTATGCCCAATACACATCAAAAGATTTGTGTTTTAAAATTAGAGGTCATGAATTCCATTATTTTGAAAGCAGCAACAACGGGGATGAATTTATTTCTGAAAAGCCTTCGGGTAGAAAAGTTAGTCCTTGCATAGTAAAGCAGAAAAATGTTTTGGCTGGTTTTCCTCATCTCTACTATAATTCGTGTCCTGAATTTTTGGCATCTTTTTTGGATAAAGCTGTCGCCTATAAAGCGTCAAAGGGGGTAAGCGATGAAAGATGATTTTTGTTATTTTGAAAACCGTGAATGTAAATATTACCCCTGCCATAAAGGATCTGACAATATAAACTGCATGTTTTGTTATTGTCCCTTTTATGCATTTGCAAAGTGTCCGGGAAATCCTGTTTTTATTGAAAGAAATGGTGTAAAAATAAAAAAGTGCACCGACTGTCTTTTTCCCCATTTAAAGGAAAATTACCCCAAAGTGATTTCTCTATTAAAGATGCAGCCTGTGGCGGAAGAAAATTTAAAAGAATATGTTCATGGCGGGGAAAGTACGAGGCATATAAAATACGATTTTTCTGTAAACGTAAATCCTTTGGGAATGCCAGTACAGGTTAAGCGAACAATAAAAAAGAATGCAAAAGCAGCCTCCTTATATCCTGATAAAAAATCATTGAATTTAAAAAAAGCCATTGCTGCTAAAAAAAATATTGCTCAAGATAATATTGTAGTTGGAAATGGTGCTTCTGATTTGATTACTCTTGTTGCAAGGTGGCTTCAGATTCAGAAGAAAACAAGGGTCCTGCTTCTTTCGCCAACTTTTGCAGGATATGAAAGAGCCTTGCTTGGATGTGCTATTAAGCCAATGTATTATGACTTAAAAAAAGAGGATAACTTTGCATTAGCAGAGGATTTTCTTTCTTTTGTAACGGATGACTTGGATGCGATTTTTTTGTGCAATCCCAATAATCCAACATCTGCCATTATAAAAGAAGAGCTTTTAAAAGAAGTTGTTGAACTTTGTGCTTCCAAAAACATAATCCTGGTTGTGGACGAATGCTTTATGGATTTTGTTGACAAAAGAAAAATGCTGGGGCATGTAAATATATCAGTGTTTATAAAAACATTATCCTGCTTAATGCCTTTACCAAGATATATGCCATGGCAGGGTTAAGGCTTGGCTATGCACTTTGTTCCGATTCAAATATTGCAAGACAGATGGAATTTTTGCAGAGTGAATGGAATGTCTCTTCTTTAGCGCAGGTATCTGGTCTTGTGGCTTTGTCCCAGGAAAAATATTTGGAAAAAACAATCCGCGTGATTGAACGTGAAAGGCGTTTCTT
>JAGACC010000106.1 GCA_017614295.1 Treponema sp. | reverse complement strand
CAAGGCAGGATAAAGTCTTTGCCTTTGTAGAGCAAGAAAAGTCAAAGCGGTACATCCTGTAGTCCTTGGGAGCCATTACGGTTTCTATCTCAAAAGAATTTATGTCCGTCTTTATTACTCCAAACACGCTTTCTTTTGTTACCGGAAGCTCCGCCGCTGAACAAGTTCCGCTCTTTGCAATACCGTTCAGAATGTTCAAGGCACCGCTGTCAATCACTTCTGGGGCAAAACCCAAAGGCCAGCCGTCCGCAAAGGAATATTCAGCAAGGTATTTCTTGTGGCTTTCCAAAATTTGCAGGGTCAAGTTCTTGTTAAGGAAGGGGCAGTCGCCAAAAGCAAGCACTACGCAGGAAGAAGACGTTCTAGAAGCAAAAAGAGCAAGCTCTTCCAAAAGAATCTGCGTATTCCACTTGTCTTTTTTTACGAGGCTAAATTTTTCCTGGCAAGCGCATTTTTGCAAGGCAGATTTTACACTCTCTTCGGAAGATGGAGTTACCGCCACCGCAAAAGAGGACTCTTCCCCCACTTGCAAGGCCCATTCAAGAGAAAGTTCAAAAGCAGACTTATTCCCAGAGCAAAATATATTGTCAAAAGCATGGGTCTTGTCAAACCCAGCAAATAAAAAAATTCCGTTTTTCATCTCTTTTTTATCGGAAAATTTCTATCCCAAGTTAAGCCATTACTATAGAGGATTTTTTTCACCTAGGAGGGGGAAGTCTCCCCCTGCGGCCGCACTTCGTTGCGTCCTACCCCTTCTGCGGGGCAATCACTTTGCTAACCCCCGCAACGCCCCCGTATGGAACTGGAGTTAGCAAATAAATCTGCGAATTACGAAGTAATTCGGTAGCGAGCGTAAGCGAGCGAACAACGCCTGCTCAGATACAGACCCGCAAAAAAAGTCCGCTAAAAAAAGTCCAAAATCCCAACGTTGACTTTTTTAAGTATTCTTTATAGAATTAAACTACAGTGGACAGAGGGGAAAATGACAGTTACGCTTAGAGAAATCAGACGGCTCCAGGACAAGGTTGCCGAAGAAATCAAAGAACTAAAGGAAAATCCGGACGCAGACTACGACCGTCTTGCAGAACTACGCACGCTCAGCTTTAACATTTCCATGGTCTTCTTGCGCTACAGCATGGAAAAAGACAGCACGGAAGTAGAGCTTGGCCCTGCAGACAGCAAGATTGTAAGCGCACTAAAGCCTTTCAAGCAGGAGATGGAAAAAAAGCAGGAAGCAGAGACCGAACGCAAAAAATCCGCCACCATGGCAGAATTTGTAGACAACATCTGCACCCTTTCCAAAGACTGCCTGGACGAGATAGTCTTTATGCAGCAGTCCCTTGAACTTTGCCGCAACAAAATATTCAGGCAGAACATAGAGAGAAAGCTGGCATCCGCGCTAAAAGCCATGGAAGAAATCTACAGCCTCCGCACGGACAGCAAAAAGCTTTCGCTATGGAAAAACGAAGTCCTCGAAGGCAGGGAAGACGCCGCTAAGCTCCTTGGAAGCATAAAAACAGAAAAAAAAGCCGCCGCATCACGCGAAAACGGAAAAAAAGGCGGTCGCCCAAGGAAGATTCCAGAAAAAAAGAGTGGAAAATCTCAAAAAAGTGCAAAAAAAAATTGACACTCCCCTACATATAGTGTATAATAAACATTAGATTCAGTATAAACCCACTATTTATATTGAACGATTCCCACTCAGCTCTGTCAGCTTTTCCCACTAATCCCACTGACAGGGCATTTTTTTTGTCCCAAGCACAAGTCTTAAAAAGCTCAAAGAAAAATCCATTCAAAAATCCGCAAAACTTTTACTTGACACAAAGCTGTTTTTTAACGATTATTATAACGTTATGAATAAAAACAACCTCTCCCGGGAATACCTTGAGTCCATTTCCACGGCAGACTTAATTTCTTTGGCGGACTACTACGGAATAGACATTCCAGAAAACCTTAACCGACGCTTCATAATCGGAGACCTTCTTGAAGTGGCAGAAGAGATTCAGGATAAGGAAGAAAACGAAGAAAACGTAATCATAGCCAAGGGTGAAGTGGAACTTCCGGAAAACTTGCCAAAATCATATAACGAGACAAAGATCCGCGCAGTTCTGCACAATCCCGCATGGGCATTCGTATATTGGGACACAAGGAGCAATCTTCAGGGGGAAAACGGAAACGGAACAGAAGGAATGTACCTTCACGTATGCATCTTTAACGATGAAAAGTCAGAAACACCTTCCGACTTTTTTGACATAAAGGCATCTTCCCGCTGTGGAGAGCAGTATGTGCTACTTCCTCCTGGAACAAAGAGCTTTGCCATAGAACTAAAGATACCGGCCGCAAGCCCTTCCGAAAAGCCAGACATAATCGCCTTTACGGAAAAAATACAGATTCCTCAGGAGAATCCTGTAATAGCTGGAATAAAACCCGGACAAAAGGTTGAAGTTCCGCCAATGGTTTCTCTCTCCGGTTTTGAGCAGCTTTTGAGCGCACAGTTCCGGGAACACAGGGAATCTTTTTCATAAAAAAAGAATTTAAAAACAAGAATGTAAGCACGGGGTTTTAAATTGTCAGATAAGAAGTTGATAATAGTAATCGCTGCGGAACAAGGCTACATCCGCAACCAAAAGACAGACGAAGGTTTTTCCGCCCAGAATGACATTTTGTTCGGGGCAATAACAGACACCTATATTCCGCTTTTGAATCTTTTTACAAAACTCAGCGCAGAAAACATTCCTTTTAAGTTGGGGCTGGTTCTTAGTCCCGTACTCTGCACTCTTTTGTCCGACGAAGTTGTGCAGGAACAATACATAAACTATCTGGACAGGCGCATTGCCCTCGGAGACGTGGAGCTTGAGCGCAACAAAAACGACCCGGCCGTTCTTAACCAGGTTAGAAGCTGTCTTACAAGGCTTCAGAAGACACGCATCGACTTTACGGACCGCTACCAGAAGAACCTGGTTGCAGCATTCAAGGACTTTGCACAGAAGGAATATGTAGAGCTAATCGCTACCGCAGCAACATACGCCTACCTTCCCCACTACGCAGACCTTAAGGAAGCACTAAACGCTCAGGTGGATACAGGAATCCGCGCACAGAAGAGCTTCTTTGAAGAAAGCGGAGACGGATTCTACCTGCCTTATCTTGGTTGGGCCAACGAGCTGGAAAGCGTAATCCGCTCCTACAACATGAACTATACAATCGTAGATACAAAAGCCCTGCTCTTCTCCAAGGACTGCCCTCCAACAGGAATCTTTTCCCCGGT
>JAGACC010000105.1 GCA_017614295.1 Treponema sp. | reverse complement strand
CATTCAAAATATTTTTCAAGACCAAGCGCCTTTATTATAGCAGGGGCATTTTTGCTGGAAGAAGCAAGCGCACATTTTATTCCCTCAGCATCTGCTTCTTTTAAAAGATTTTCAATCCCCGGAAGAACGTCTCCTTTGCCAAGAGTAGAAATCAATTCCTTGTAGCGTTCATTTTTTTCGTAGCAGGCCCTAGCCTTTTTTTCTTTGCTCCAGACAGCCTTGTTTGCCTCAAGTATAACATCAAGAGATGCTTCCCTGGAAATACCCAAAAGCCTTTTGTTGATTTCCTGATTAAAGACAAGACCTTCCCTGTCCGCCATCTCTTTCCAAGCCTTGTAATGAAGCTCGGCAGTATTTGTGATTACTCCGTCAAGGTCAAAGAGAAGTGCCTTTAGCTTTGCGTCAAGATTAAATGTTTTTGTCTCTCCTCCGCAAAGTGCAAATTCAATATTGCGGTGCTTTAGACTTAGCTTGGGACTTCCTTTCCTAAGAGAATATTCTGCACTGTCATGCGTTAAAGTCACATCAAGAACCCCACCATTTAGCGCAAGAGAAAACTTTAGCTTTTTCCAAGAAGATGGTATTTGCGGGTTAAAGGAAAAGTTTCCGCCGTAGTCGCAAAATCCTGCAAAACCATAAACCACACTCATCCAGCTTCCCGCCATGCACGCAGTGTGAATTCCGTCCCTGGAATTTCCGTTTACGTCATCAATGTCCATGCGAACAGTCTTGTTAAAATAATCAAGCGCTTTATCTTTGTCTCCGCATACAGAAGCCATTATGCTCATGATGCAGTGGGAAAGGGATGAATCTCCGGTAGTGTATTTTTCGTAAAAGTTATAGTTCCTGATTTTTTCTGCAAGCGTAAACCTTCCCCCAAGCAAAAACTGTGCAAGAACCAAGTCCGGCTGTTTTAGAACCCTGTGGCGGTAAATCACAAGAGGATGGTAGTGGAGCAAAAGGGGATAATTTTCTTTTGGAGTGTTTTTAAAATCCCAGTCAGCCTTATCCATAAAAGAATCATCCTGGGGAATAATGCCATTTTCATCATCATAGGGAATGTACATTTTTTCCGCAGCAGTCTTCCATTCATTTCTTTCTTCTTCGCTAACCTTGTTTCCGGAACGCTTAAGGGCAATCTCTAGGTTTTCGCGTGCCATCAGATTTGTAAAGGCATTGTTGTTTACAATTGCGGTGTATTCATCCGGCCCCGTAACATCCTCTATGCAAAATGAACCACTCTTGCTTTTGTTAAAGTGACCAAGGCTTAACCACATTCTTGCAGTCTGAAGACAAAGCTCCTCCACGTCTTTCTTTTCAAAACCAAGGTCGTCTTCGTGGGCATTAAGGTATTTGTTAAGGGCAAAGATTATGTCTGCGTCTATGTGGTACTGGGCAGTTCCAGCAGGAAAGTAAGCAGATGTCTCTTCTCCGCTGATTGTGCGCCAGGGAAACAAAGCTCCCTTTAAATTCATCACACTAGCCCTTTCCATTGCCTTTGGTAAAATATGCGCCCTGTATTCCAAAAGACTTTTTGCAACAAGAGGAAATGTGTATGTAAAAAGAGGACAAGCATAGCTTTCGCTGTCCCAGAAAAAATGCCCCTCGTAACCTTCGCTGGACAAGCCCTTTGCCGCAATAGAAACCCTTCCGTTTCGCGAAGCAGACTGCAATAGATGGAATAGGTTAAATTCAAGAGCCTCTTCGCTTGCCCTGTCACCTTCAATCTGAATGAATGCAACTTTCCAGAAGTCAGAAAGAAAATTCCTTTGTTCATCAAGAAGCCTGTCAAAGCCAAGTTCCAAGGCCTTCTTGCAACCGTCAAAAGCCATTTGTTTTAAGATAGAACCATCCCCGTCTTTCTGCCAGACATAAGAGATGTATTTTTCCAGTACAAAAGTTTCTCCGCTTTTAAGGCAAAAATTTTTTTCTCCGCAAAAGTCAAAAGCCTTTCCACCAAGAAAAAATTTGTGGCTGCAGCATCCCGCAAGGGACAAAGATGAATTTACTGTCCGCGCAAAAAATGCAAGTGGATTTTCCTGCTGAATCAAAAGAACCTCGTGGCGGAATTTTGCTCCTATCCTTGGGTCATCCTTTGCAAGAATATTTTTTGTCTGCACATCAATAAAGCTCTTTAAGCCAAGCTCTACTTCTTTGGAAGAAGTGTTGGTTACGCTGTAGCGGATTGCGGCACAGTCTTCATGCAAAAAAGAAACAAGCCTCTCGCTTTTTAGAGAAAGTGACCGCTCACCGTCGCTCCAATCCGTAATGCGTTCAAGGCTTCCCTTCTGTGTGTCCAGCGTAAGCAAAAACTTTTTTACCTTACCGGGGTCTTCCGTGTTAAAGGGAATTGAATCAACCGTAAGCTCTATCCGCTTTGGATCCGGAAGGTTAACAATTGTCTCGTGGTTCTTGGCATAACCGTAGGCGCTTTCCCCGTACAAAATGGGTTCGCTCTCGTAAAATCCGTTTATGTAAGTTCCCTTGTGGAAAGTTCCGGCTTTTTCTTCCGTGTCTCCCCTAAAACCAATGTTTCCGTTTCCAAGTGTAAAAAGAGTTTCGTTTCTTTGCGTTTCATTTCCGCCAAATTTTTCTGTTGAAAATTTCATATATTTTCCTTAAGCCAGCGCACTTCGTAAGGACCTAATTCTTGCGCAAGATAATTATTGTATTTTTTTCCGCTAAGCAGGTCGGTTGAATTTTCAGACCATGCGTCTATCTTAAAAGAAGCATTGCTTTCGCTAAAGTTTGCAACCACGTGAACCGTATTCCTTCTGAATGCAAAGACACGGCTGTCTGCCAAAGGATAAAAAAAGACTTCGCTTCCGCCAAGCATTTCTTCCTTTGCGCGGAGACTTACCAGCATCTTTACAAAAGAAGCAAATTCCTTTTGCTCAGGGCATTCATTTTTTCTTTCCCAGTCAGTCTTTATCCTGTGAACCCATCTTGAATCAGAAGACTTGTAAATGCTTTCCCTGTAGCTGTAGTCATTCAAAACTGCACGCTCATCACCAGCATACAAAAGAGGAATTCCAGGCAGGGCAAAAAGCGTTGCGTACATCATCTTCATTCTTTCAAGAGCCATTTTTTTATAGAGTTCATTTCCCAAAGAAAGAGCTTCTTCCAGTCCGCAAAGAGATGCCATTGTTCCGCAGATGCGGCAGTCACCAGTCTCTTGGTTTAACTGAAAAGCTTCCCCCTTTGCAAAGCTTCCTTCAAAACGGGCGGTAAAAAATCTGTTCAAGAATTGGCGGTGGTTGTAGCCGTTAATTCCCAAAGAAGATGCATCCTCATCAGAAAAGGTCCATCCTATGTCGTCGTGGCACCTTATGTAGTTAACCCATGCGCAGCCTTCCGGAACCTTCCACCTTTTGCCAAGACTTAGCGACAAGAGCCTTGTGTCGCGGGTGGCAATGCTGTTCCAAAAAAGTGCCATCTGCAGCGGATTGTAAGAAAGAATGCATTCATCCTTACCAATATACTGAACCACCTGATCGGGATGAACTATAGCCTCACTCTTAAAAAGCAGAGAAGGAGCCGCAATCTTTGCAACGCACTCAAATGCTTTGATTAGGGAGTGAGCCTTGGACAAACTTTCACATGCAGTTCCCTCTTCCTTCCACACGAATGCAAGTGCATCAAGACGAAGTACCGACACGCCAAGGTTTGCAATAAAAAGCATCTCCTCTACCATTGCAAGAAAAACTTCCGGGTTTGAATAATTCAAGTCCCACTGGTAGGAATTGAATGTAGTCCAGACCCAGCCGGCAAGTTCATCAAAATAAGTAAAAGAGCCTCTTCTTACCTGAGGAAAAATTTCCCTCAAAGATGAATTCCACTTGTCCACGATTTTTTTGTCCCGGTAGACGTAGTAAAAATTTTCATAATACTTATCGCCAGACAGAGCCTTCTTTGCCCACTCATGTTCAGAACTCGTATGGTTAAAGACAAAATCCAAAACCAGATGAATCCCTTCCTTATGGAATTCCCCGGCAAGATTTTTTAGGTCTTCCATAGTCCCAAGCTTATCCTGAACCTTGCGGTAAGAAGAAATTGCATATCCACCGTCGTTCTCTTTTTTGGGACAGTCAAAGAGCGGCATAAGGTGAACGTAATTAATCCCCAAATCCTTTAGGTAAGGAATTTTCTTAACAAGGCCATTCAAATCATCCGCGAACAAATCCACGTAAAGCATCATGCCCACGGCATCCTGTCTTAAATACCAGGGACGTTCATTCTTTTTTTCACACTCAAGAGCCTCTTGGTCATCATCCTTCAAATAAGAAGCGGAACGTTGCTCAGAAGCATCCTTCATGATTTTTTCCAGGCGTCCCAAGATGTCGTAAAAATCCCAGCGGTCACCATAGAGAGAGTAAAGCAGGCCAGTCAAATGCGCCATCTTGTCCTTAAGCTGCTCCTTGTACATTCCAAACCTCCTTTAAACAAAGGCAAGACTTAGCAAAATTAGCCCTTTACAGAACCTGCCAAAAGTCCGCGCACAAAGAATTTCTGGAGTCCCAAGAATACAGCCAAAGGAAGAATCATGGAAACAAATGCACCGGCAGTAAGCAAGTGCCAGTCAGTCCCCCTCGTACCAGCCATGTTCATCAGGCGAACCGTAACAACCTGAAGCTTCTGCCCTGCACCGCTAAGGAATACGAGAGAAACAAGCATGTCGTTCCAAACCCAAATGAACTGGAAGATTGCAAAGGAAGCAATAGCTGGAACGCTAAGAGGAAGAATCAGCCTAACGAATGTAGTAAAGTGACTCGCTCCGTCAATGAATGCAGACTCAAGTATAGAGCGCGGCAAAGAGGAAATGTAGTTGTACATCATGTAGGTTGCAAGAGGAAGACCAAATCCGCAGTGGGCAAGCCAAATACCAAGGTAGCTTCCGTTAAGACCAACCTTCTGGTAGTCGCGCAGAATGGGAATGAGGGAAATCTGAAGGGGAACAACAAGAAGGGCAATTATTATAGCAAAAAGAATTTTCCTTCCCCTAAAGCTAAGCCAAGCAAATCCGTATGCCGCCGCCGCAGCAATAAAAATCGGTATGATTACAGAAGGAATTGTTACGGTAACGGAAGACAAAAATGCACTCGCCATCGTTGCACCGCGCACAGCCTTTGTTCCCGTAGCAGAGCCAACGCTGTATCTTTGCCCAAAGAGAACCTGGTTGTAGTTGTCCAGCGTAAAAGATTTTATGTCTG